>CAZEAX010000133.1:0-10710 GCA_964510405.1 uncultured Streptomyces sp.
GACGTGAAGGAACAGGAGATGATCACCGACGTGTACCTGCCGCTGCGCTGACGTCCGCGCAGCCCCCCGGTCTTTGCGCCGCGTGGCGCAGGCTAAACCACCCGTTGCCTTCCCGCGGCGCCGAGCGATTCGATCTTCTTCATTTCCGACACGAACGCCTGGAGTCCCGCCGGCTTGGTCACGTAACGGTCGGCCCGCATGCCGAAACTTTTGAGCATGTCCTGCTCGGCCTTCGAACACGTGAGCACGACGATCGGGATGTTCTTCAAATCGTCGCGGCGCTTGATCTCGTCCAGCACCTCGTGTCCGTTGAGCCGCGGAATATTCAGGTCGAGCAGTACGACGTCGGGTTTCGGGGCATCGTCGGATTGGATGGTCCGGCAGAGATACGAGAGCGCATCGACACCGTCCTCCACCACGTGCAACTGGTGCGGCACGCCGGCGGCTTGCAGCGCCTCGCGCGTCATGCGCACGTCGGCGGGATTGTCCTCCACGAGCAGAATTTCAAGCGGCTCGCGCGCGCGGTTCGCCTGATCGGCACCCGCCGCCGCGTCTGCAGAAGCCGCGACTACGGGTTTTTCCTTCTCCAGCGTCTGCAATCGTCCAAGCGCCGTGCCGTACGTATGCAGCGCCTGCTTGATGAGAGCGACGGCCTTGTCGTCGAGCCGTTTCGACGCGGCATCGAGCGCGGGCACCAGCTGGTCGAATCTTTGCCACACGTCGCCGATGCCTTTGAGCGGCAAACGCGTGATCGCTTCCGGCAAGGGCTGGATCGGGCGATCGTAGCGCACCGCCTCGGCGTAGGACGTCAGCAAAAAGAAAATTTCGTGTTCGTTTTCGGCGGTACGGATGACGTCGGTAAACATCGCAATTCTTCTCCCGGTAAATGGCAAGAGGGTTTCCTCGATTTCGACCGGCAAGCAGGCGGCCTTGTCCGCATTGCGCGGAATTTTGCGCCGCAATGTCGAATTGCATTTCGCGAATCACCTGGCGGGTGCGGTTCTTGCGGTGCCCGCAACGCGGTCGCGCTTGCATGCCAATCATTTAGTGCGAAGTCGTTTTGAGCAATGCGGTTGCGCGAAAGTTCATTCGTTTTTTTTAATTGATATCCGCTCAATACATTTGCAACATGGCTTTGTTAGAGAAAGCATAAACGGGGCCAGGAAAATTCCACCTGTCTGCAATCGGCGACAGCAACTGCGTCAACACGGGGGAGATAAGCCGGGCGGATATTCGCCGGCGTCGCTGCGATGTGTTGCACACCGATGACGGACAGATGACGCCGAATTGCCCCGCCGTATCATCCGTGGCACCATGACCGGCGAAGGAGGAGCGAGGCAATGGAAATCCGCCACATGGGGCCGATCGGCGCGCTGATCACCAGCGTCGACGTCAGGACCATGGACGACGCGACGTTCGCGAAAATTTACCGGACGTGGCTGGACTGCAACGTCATCTGCGTGCGCGAGCAGCGGCTCGGGATCGACGATTTTCTCGCGTACAGCCGGCGCTTCGGCGCCGTCAGCCCGCATCCGTCGAAAAACACGCGCCATCCCGAGCGCCCGGAAGTCACGCTGCTCGGCGCCAACAAGTTTCGTCCCGACGGTACGCTCGACCGGGACATCTACCGGCGCGGCGCGGAAGGCTTTCATACGGACGGCTCGTACGAAGAAGTGCCTTTCAAGGCGACCCAGCTCTACGCGATCGCGATCCCCAGCAAGGGCGGCGACACGCATTTCTCGAGCGCGTATGCGGCGTACGAAACGCTGCCGCAGCGCCTGAAGGACCGGCTCGACGGCAAATACGGACTCTTCAAGTACGGCGGGCGCAAACAGGCGAATGCGCTGCTAAACCCCGAAGACCGCCAGGTTCCGCCGGTGCGGCATCCGCTTATCCGCACGCACCCGGAGACGGGCCGCAAGCTGCTTTACTTCGACCAGAACAAAATCCTGAGCATCGAAGGCCTGGAAGCCGCCGAGAGCGACGCGATCATCGACGAGATGACGGCTTTCATGAAGCAGCCGCCCGATCAATACCGTCACCAATGGCGCATTGGCGACGTCGTCATCTGGGACAACCGCTGCTCTTATCACAAAGCCGCGGGCGACTACCCGCCCGAGGAAGACCGCATCCACTGGCGCGTGTCGATCAAGGAGCGCGCGGCTTCGCATTGATTCCGCCCCAGGTCGTACGGCGTGTGAGCAACGGCAGGCACTGACTGCGCCGGAACCACATGACTCTGCATCCGCTTGTTCACCTAGGTTACGCCCCATGATTCGACTTCTCTACTTCAGTCAGGCCGCACCCGGAATAGTCGATGAGCAAGTTCAGGAGATTCTGCGGTCGTCGCGGCGCAACAACCCGGCCTTGAACATCACAGGCGTGCTGGTCCATGGCGGCGGCCTGTTCATGCAGGTACTGGAAGGACCGGAACAAGCCGTGCTGCGGCAGTACGTAAAGATTCTGGACGATCGACGACACGGCAATTGCCAGATCCTCTACATTTCCCCCGCGAACGAGCGAATGTTTCAGAATTGGTCGATGGGGGCCGTTGCCGGCAATCCCCTGGATTTTCAGCACATCACGGAATTGCGCGCTCATCGACTCGAAGCGGTGCAGGCAAAGGAGTTCGCAGACACCATGCGCGAGTTCGTGCGAATGCTGGATAGCGGAAGGTAATCGCGCCGGGAAAGTGACGGCGCGTCAAACCCGGGGTTTGTTTGTCCGCGATGTCACGAGCCGTCAGAACTGCGCTTCAGTGAGCGCGAGCACGCTGCCCGATCCGCCCGTCACGGCGCTGACGAGACCGGCGGCCTGCGGCAGGATATGTTCCGCATAAAAGCGTGCCGTCGCGATCTTCGCACCGTAAAAATCCGCGTCCCCGCCCGCCAGTTTCGCATTGGCGACCAGCGCCGCGCGCGCCATCAGCCAGCCGCCGGCGACCGTACCCCATAATTTCAGAAACGGCACGGAAACCGCGGCAACCGCGTTCGGATTCTGCGGAAACGTATCGACCACCCATTGCGTGGCGGTCGCAAGGCCGTCGACCGCGCGCCTGAGATTGTCCCGCGCAGCGGCGACATCGGTGTTCTTGCACACGACGAGTTTGCTGTCCAGCTTGCGCATGACGTCGATGATCGCAAACGCGGTCGCACCCTTCTCGAACCCGACCTTGCGCCCGACGAGGTCCGCGGCCTGGATGCCGGTGGTGCCCTCGTATATCGTCGTGATGCGGGCGTCGCGCAGATACTGTGCCGCACCCGTTTCCTCGACGAACCCCATGCCGCCGTGAATCTGCACGCCGACCGACGCGATTTCCACGCTCTGTTCGGTGCACCAGCCTTTGACGATCGGGATCAGGAAATCGACCAACGCCTGGTTTTTGCGGCGTTCCTGCTCGTCGGGATGGTGGTTGGCCTTGTCGAGCGCCGCCGACGCGCTGTAGGCAACGGCGCGCATCGCCTCGGTCTGCGCCTTCATCGTGAGCAGCATGCGCTTCACGTCGGGGTGATGGATGATGGTGACGCGGTCGCCGCTTTTCTGGCCGATCGCGCGGCCCTGCACCCGCGTCTTCGCGTACTCGCGCGCGTGCTGGTACGCGCGCTCCGCGAGCGCGACGCCTTCGAGCCCGACGCCCAGGCGCGCGTGGTTCATCATGATGAACATGTATTCGAGGCCGCGGTTCTCCTCGCCGACCAGATAGCCGACGGCGCCCTTGCCGTCGCCGTAGGCGAGCACGCAGGTGGGGCTCGCGTTGATGCCCATCTTGTGCTCGATCGACACGCATTTCACGTCGTTGCGCTCGCCCAGGCTGCCGTCGTCGTTGACCAGGAACTTCGGCACGATGAAGAGCGAGATGCCTTTCACGCCCTCGGGCGCATCAGGCGTGCGCGCGAGCACGAGGTGGATGATGTTCTCCGCCATGTCGTGCTCGCCCCACGTGATGAAGATCTTCGTGCCGTGAAGCAGATAGTGATCGCCCTCGGGCACCGCGCGCGTGCGCACCGCGGAGAGATCCGAGCCCGCCTGCGGCTCGGTGAGATTCATGGTGCCTGTCCACTCGCCGGCGGTGAGTTTGTGCAGGTACTTTTCCTTTTGCGCGGACGAGCCTTTGAGCTTCAGCGCTTCGAGCACGCCGGAGGTCAGCATCGGGCACAGGCAGAACGCCATGTTGGCGCTGTTCCACATCTCCTGCACCGGCATCGAGACGACGTGCGGCAGGCCCTGCCCGCCGAAATCGGGTTCGCCGGACAAACCGTTCCAGCCGCCGGCGATGAACTGGCGGTACGCTTCTTTGAACCCCGGGGACGAGGTGACTTTGGAATCCGCGAGCCTGGCGCCGTCTTTGTCGCCCGCGCGATTGAGCGGATCGAGCACGCCGGCCGCGAACTTGCCCGCTTCGTCGAGCACCGCGTCGACGAGATCTGCCGTCACTTCCGCGCAATCGGGCATCGCCGTGATGTCGGCAAGACCGACCAGTTCCTTGATCACGAACTGCATGTCCTGCAACGGCGCGGTGTACGTAGACATCTTTCCTCCTTCGTCGGAAGGTGAAGGGGAAGGGAGAATGCGTGAAGGGTAATATCCTAATTCAGTGGAAGGGTTTTGTCCCTTCCCCCTTCGCCCTTCACCCTTCCCTGAGCTTACAGCGCAGCAGTAAGCTCAGGCACGGCCTTGAACAAATCCTCGACCAGCCAGTAATTCGCGACCTGGAAGATCGGCGCTTCCGCGTCCTTGTTGATGGCGACGATCACCTTGCTGTCTTTCATGCCGGCGAGATGCTGGATCGCGCCGGAAATGCCGACCGCTATGTACAACTCGGGCGCGACGATCTTGCCGGTCTGGCCGACCTGGTAGTCGTTCGGCACGAATCCCGAGTCGACCGCCGCGCGCGACGCGCCGACTGCCGCCCCGAGCTTGTCGGCCAGCGCTTCGAGCAGCTTGAAGTTTTCGCCGTTGCCCATGCCGCGGCCGCCGGACACGATGATGCGCGCGGCCGTCAGTTCCGGCCGGCTCGACTTCGTGAGCTCGTGGCCTTTGAATTGCGAGAGACCACTGTCGGCCACCGCCGCGACGTTTTCGATCGGCGCCGCGCTCGCTGCGGCACCCGCCGCATCGAACCCGGTGATGCGCACGGTGATAACCTTGATTGCGTCCTTCGACTGCACGGTCGATAGCACGTTGCCCGCGTAAGTCGGCCGCACGAAAGTGTCCGGCGACACGACCGCGCTGATATCGGAAACCTGCGCGACGTCGAGCAGCGCCGCCGCCCGAGGCATGAAATTCTTGCCGAATCCGGTGGCGGGCGCGAGGATGTGCGTGTAGTTTTTCGCCATCGATACCACGAGCGCCGCCATGTTTTCCGCGAGCGGCGCTGCATATTGCGGCGCATCGGCGACCAATACTTTAGTGACGCCGGCGATTTTGGCCGCGGCGGCCGCTGCCTCCGCGCAGCCGCTGCCCGCGACCAGCACGCTGATGTCCGCGCCGATTTTCGCCGCCGCAGCGATAGTGTTGGCGACACCCGTCTTGAGTTGCTTGTTGTCGTGTTCCGCAATTACAAGAATTGCCATTTTTCCGATACTCCTATTTAAGCCCTTGAAAATTGATGAATACGTTGTCCTGGTGAGGCGTAAATCGCTTGCGAAGCGGAGTTGACACGTTAGTCAATGAGCATTTGCAAGCGATATATAACGAAGCCAGGGCAACGTAGGCGCGATTTGCGAGGGCTTAAATCACCTTCGCTTCGTTTTTCAGTTTATTCACGAGTTCGGCAACGTCCGCGACTTTGACGCCCGCGCCGCGCTTGGGCGGCTCTTCGACCTTGAGCGTCGTCAGCCGCGGCGTAACGTCGACGCCCAGCGCATCGGGCTTGATGTTTTCGAGCGGCTTCTTCTTCGCCTTCATGATATTGGGCAGCGTCACGTAGCGCGGCTCATTCAAGCGCAGGTCGGCGGTGACCACTGCCGGCATTTTGACGCTGATGTTCTCGAGGCCGCCGTCGACTTCGCGCGTGATGTCCGCGTGGTCGCCGGCGACTTCGATCTTGGATATGAACGCCGCCTGCGGCCAGCCGAGCAGCGCCGCCAACATCTGGCCCGACTGGTTGCAATCGTCGTCGATCGCCTGCTTGCCCATGATCACGAGACCGGGCTGCTCCTTGTCGACGATCGCCTTCAGCACCTTGGCGACCGCGAGCGGCTGCACTTCGGTCGCGACTTCGACGAGGATCGCGCGATCGGCGCCCATCGCGAGCGCGGTGCGCAGCGTTTCCTGGCATTGCGGAACGCCGATCGAAACGACGACGATCTCAGTGACGGTGCCCGCCTCCTTCATGCGCACGGCCTGCTCGACCGCGATTTCGCAGAACGGGTTCATCGCCATTTTTACGTTGGCCGTCTCGACCCCCGTGCCGTCGGCCTTGACGCGCACTTTGATGTTGGGATCGACCACGCGCTTGATTGCCACCAGAACCTTCATTACTACCCCTCGCTTGGAATGTGCGGCCGGGCGCCGCGGAAAGACGGTGATTTTACCGGATTATCGAGCCCAACATAATGCCGTTGTCCGCGCGACCCTCACCCCCAACCCCTCTCCCGCCATGCGGGCGAGGGGAGCGTCGAGCGAACGCTGATGTTCATCCGCTTTCGAAGCTTCGGATGGCCGGCGCGGTGCGGCTTATGCGACCGCGCGCAATTATGCCAGACGAGAAGCGCCGGCGAATTGCTCCAGATCAACCACGGTGCCGGCTGGTTTGCCGTTCGCGCTATATGCGCGCGCAACGCAACTAAGGCCGCGGCTTGCGGAACAGGGCCGTCAACTCGCCGACGATGCCGCGGCGGAACGCGAGCACGCAGATCACGAATATCAGGCCTGTGACGATGGTCACGGAATCGCCGATGGTCTTGAACCATTCGACGCCGGTATGCGCGGCGAGCAGTTCGCCGAATTCGCCGATGCGGTTTTCGAGCGTTTTCACGATGAAAGCGCCGACCACGGGACCGAGTACCGTGCCCATGCCGCCCAGAAGCGTCATCAGCACGACTTCGCCGGACATATGCCAGTGCACGTCGGTCAGCGTTTCGAACCCGAGCACCAGCGTCTTGGTCGAGCCGGCGAGGCCCGACAACCCCGCCGAAATCACGAACGCGAGCAGCTTGTATTTATCGACGTCGTAGCCGAGCGACAGCGCGCGCGGCTCGTTCTCGCGGATCGCCGTCAGCACCTGTCCGAACGGCGAATGGATCGTGCGATGGATGATCCAGAAACCGAGCAAAAAAATTGCGAACACCAGGTAGTAAAGCGCGCGGTCGTCTGCGAGGCTGATGAAGCCGAGCAGGTGGCCGCGCGGCACGCCCTGCAGCCCGTCTTCGCCGCCGGTGAATTTGGCCTGCAGGCAGAAAAAGTACAGCATTTGCGCGAGTGCCAGCGTGATCATCGCAAAATAAATGCCCTGCCGGCGGATCGCCAGGCTGCCGATCAGGTAGCCCAAAAATGCCGACGTCGCGGTGCCGACCAGGAGCCCGACCTCCGGCGGCAGGCCCCACTGCTTGACCGACAGCCCCATCATATAGCCCGCCATGCCGAGGAATGCGGCATGCCCGAACGACAGCAGCCCCGTATAGCCGATGAGCAGGTTGAACGCGCACGCGAACAACGCGAAGCACAACGCCTGCATCAGGAATATCGGATACAGCAAGAACGGCGCCACCAGCCCGCACGCGACAAGCACTGCATAACCGACCGCGCTGCGGCTCATTTTTCGCGTCCGAACAAACCCGCCGGCCGCACCATCAGCACGAGCGCCATGATGACGAACACGACGGTGGACGACGCTTCGGGGTAATACACCTTGGTCAGGCCTTCGATAATGCCGAGCCCGAGGCCCGTCACGATCGAGCCCAGGATGGAACCCATGCCGCCGATGACGACCACCGCGAACACGACGATGATCAGGTTGGAGCCCATCAGCGGATTGACCTGGATCACGGGTGCGGCGAGCACGCCGGCAAACGCGGCGAGCGCCACGCCGAAACCGTACGTGAGCGTGATCATCAGCGGCACGTTGATGCCGAACGCCTGCACGAGCCTGGGGTTCTCGGTGCCGGCGCGCAGGTACGCGCCGAGCCTGGTGCGCTCGATCACGTACCACGTCGCAAGGCACACGCCGAGCGACGCCACCACCACCCACGCGCGGTAATTCGGCAGCGTCATGAAACCGACGTCGGTCGCGCCGCGCAGCAAATCCGGGACGGGATACGGCTGTCCCGACACGCCGTAAACCGAGCGGAACAATCCTTCCAGCACCAGCGTGAGGCCGAACGTGAGCAGCAACCCGTACAAATGGTCGAGCTTGTAGAGCCAGCGCAGCATGGTGCGCTCGATCACCATGCCGACAACGCCGACCGCAAGCGGGGCCAGGACGAGCGCCGGCCAGTAGCCGATGCCGAACGCGGACATCAGGATGTACGCGCCGTACGCGCCCATCATGTACACCGCGCCGTGCGTGAAATTGATGATGTTAAGCAGGCCGAAAATGACGGCGAGTCCCAGGGACAGCATCGCGTAGAACGAACCGTTGACGAGCCCGAGCAGGAGCTGCCCGAACATCGCCTGCAACGGTACGCCGAAAATCTCCATGCGCGGATTCGATGCCGCGCACCCGGCGGGTGCGCGGCGTCAGGACATTACTTCTTGATCAACGGGCACGTCGATTTGGCGAGCGGCTGGAACGCCTCCTCGGCGGGGATCGTCGCCTTCACCGTGAAGTAGTCCCACGGATACTTCGAGTCCGCCGGCTTCTTCACCTGCATCAGGTACATGTCGTGCACCATGCGGCCGTCGGCGCGGATATAACCGTTCTTGGCGAACATGTCGTTGATTTTCATTTTCTTCATCTGCGCCATGACCGCTTCGGAATTGTCGGTGCCGGCGGCCTGTATCGCTTTCAGGTAAGTCGTCACCGCCGAATAAACCCCGGCCTGGTTCATGCTCGGCATTTTCTTGATCTGCTCGAAGTAGCGCTTGCCGAATTTGCGCGCGTCGTCGTTCTGGTCCCAGTACCAGCCGTCCGTGAGCATCATGCCTTGCGCAACCTGCAAGGTCAGGCTGTGTATGTCAGTGATGAAGACGAGCAAACCGGCGAGGGTTTGGGTCTTGGTGAGGCCGAACTCGTTGGCCGCCTTGATCGAGTTGATCGTGTCGCCGCCCGCGTTGGCGAGACCCACCACCTGCGCTTTGGAAGCCTGCGCCTGCAAAAGAAACGACGAGAAGTCCGACGCGTTGAGCGGATGGCGCACGGCGCCCAGCACCTGCCCGCCGCCCGCCTTCACGACGTTGGACGTGTCCGCTTCGAGCGAGTGGCCGAACGCGTAATCGGCGGTCAGGAAGAACCATGTCTTGCCGCCCTGCTTCACGATCGCGTTGCCGGTCCCGTTGGCGAGCGCGTAGGTGTCGTACACGTAGTGCACCGTGTACGGCGTGCAGTCTTCATTCGTCAGCCGCGTGCTGGCAGCACCCGTGTCGATCATGATGCGTTTCTTCTCGGCGGTCACCTTGGTCACCGCCAGCGCGACTGCCGAATTCAGCACGTCCGTCACCATGTCCACGCCCTGCGTGTCGTACCACTCGCGCGCCTTTTGCGCGCCGACGTCGGCCTTGTTCTGGTGGTCGGCGGACACGAGCTCGATCGGAAACGCCTTGCCCTTCTCCGCCGCCTTGAAATCGTCGATCGCCATTTTGGCCGCGAGCACGGAACCCGCGCCGCCCAGGTCCGAATACAGCCCGGACATGTCGGTCAATACGCCGATCCTGACTACGCCGTCCGACAACTTGGGCGCGCCCGCCGCTTTCGCCTGCGCAAATACGGGCGTCAGCGGTGCGGTCGCGAGCGCCATGCCAACCAGAATCGAAATCAGTTTGCGTTTCATGTCATCTCCTCCATTTGAATTTAGACTCCGAGCAATACGTGCAGCTTGTCCATATTTTTGTCGAGCTCGGCCATTGTAACCGTTTCGACTATGCGGCCATGCTCGATTACATAGTGGCGGTCGGCCAGGGGTGCGGCGAACCGGAAATTCTGTTCGACGATGATGATCGTATAACCGCGTTCCTTC
Source organism: uncultured Streptomyces sp. (assembly GCA_964510405.1). GTDB lineage: Bacteria > Pseudomonadota > Gammaproteobacteria > Burkholderiales > SG8-41 > PALSA-1004. Next base: position 10,116 of record CAZEAX010000133.1, read on the forward strand.
AAGGTGCGGATCACGCGGCCGAGCGTCTGCACGATGACCGGCGCCAGACCCTCGCTGATTTCGTCGAGCAGCAGCAGTTTCGCGCCGGTGCGCAGGATGCGCGCGATCGCGAGCATCTGCTGTTCGCCGCCGGACAGCCGCATGCCGGGACTCGTGCGCCGCTCCTTCAGATTGGGAAACATCGCATAGATTTCGTCGAGGCTCATGCCGCCGCTCGCCATCGCCGGCGGCAGCAGCAGGTTCTCCTCGGCGGAGAGGCTCGCGAAGATGCCGCGCTCCTCCGGGCAGTAACCGATGCCGAGGTGCGCGATTTCGTGCGTCGCCATGCCGATGGCTTCGCGCCCGTTGATCATGATCGAGCCCTCGCGCTTGCCGGTGAGGCCGAGAATCGCGCGCAGCGTCGTCGTGCGCCCGGCGCCGTTGCGCCCGAGCAGCGTCACCACTTCGCCGCGGTTCACCACGAAATCGATGCCGTGCAGGATGTGCGACTCGCCGTAGAACGCGTGCAGGTTGGTCACGCGCAGGAGTTCGAAGTCGGGCTGGAACGCGCTGGTCATGCCGCGGCGCCTTCGGTTGTGCCGACATAGGCTTCGAG
>CAZEAX010000134.1:0-10633 GCA_964510405.1 uncultured Streptomyces sp.
CGCCGGTGCATCTCGCCGCCGGTGACGACGTCGATGCCGGCAAGCTCCTGATCGCGGATCGCGAGTCGCGTCGCGTCGCGCTTGGCCTCCTCAAGCGCCGCGCCGTCGAGCAGCCACGGCGCCCATAGTTGATTGGGTTGCGCAAGCCACGCGGGCTTGGGCAGGCTGCCGGCGATCGTCGTCTGCAATAACGGCTTGGCCATTCTCTCCTCCCTGGTTGTCCGCGCGTCAGGTGAGCGCGCTGTAAATGCGGCGTGCGGCGGCGAACAATGCGCGATCGCCGTTTGCTTTGCCGATGATTTGGGCGCCGACCGGCAACCCGTGCGGCCCCTTGAATACGGGCATCGTTACCGACGGCACGTGCAGAGTGGTCCAGATCAGGCAGTTGTTCGCATTGCCCGTCGCGTTGAGCCCGACCGGCGCCTCGCCGGTTGCGGACGCGGTAAGCAATACGTCGTGGTTCTCGACGACTGGCGCAAACTCGCGCCGGCACTGCGCGGCGATCGCGCGCGCCTCGCTGTAGCGTTCAAAGCTGCATTCGAGGCCGCTCTTCAGGCGGTTCTCGCGCAGCGTGGTGCTGATCTCGTCCCAGTGATTTTCGATTTCGTACGTGAAATTGCGCGAAAACTCGAAGCTCGATATCGCGAGGTGCGCGTCCATCAGCCGTTCGAAATGCGCCGGCAGTTCGACGTCGCGCACTTCAAATCCCGCGCGCGCGAGTTTTTGCGCCGCGTCCTCGAGGAGCTTCTGCGTATGCGGCTCGACTTGCGGCCATACGTGCGTGCGGCAGAAACCCACGCGCAACGCGCCCGCGTGCGCGGGCACCGGCTGCGGATTGACGCCGAGCAGTACGTCGCGATACAGCGCGATGTCGTCGATCGAGCGCGCGATGAGCCCCAGCGTGTCGAGCGAGCCGGCGGCTTCGCGCACGCCCGAGCACCGCAGGTCGCCCCACGTCGGCCGGAAGCCGAACACGCCGCAGAAGGACGCCGGCCGGATCGTCGAGCCGGTCGTCTGGGTGCCGATCGCGAGCGGTACCATGTGCGAGCCGACCGCGGCGGCCGATCCGCTCGACGAGCCGCCCGGCGTGCGCGCGGGATCGAACGGATTCATCGTTTTGCCCGGAAAGCGGTTGGCGAATTCGGTCGTTACCGTTTTGCCCATCAGGAGTCCGCCCGCCTTGCGCCCGAGCGCAACGCACGCGGCTTCGTTCCGCGGTTGATTGCCTTTGTAGATGGGTGAGCCGTATTCCGTCGGCATGTCCACCGTATCGATGATGTCCTTGATGCCGAAAGGCACGCCGAAGAGCGGCCCGCGCCGGCCGCTTTTGTCGAGCGCAATGGCCTGCCCTATCGCCTGCTCGCGATCGAGATACTGCCACGCCTGCACCTGCGGTTCGCGCAACTGGATATGCTCGAGGCAAGCGCGCACGACCGCTTCGCACGTCGTCTCGCCCGCCTCGATCGCCGCCACGATTTCGGTGGCGGTCAGCTCGTTGAGCCTGGTCGACGCTTTTTTCAGTGCCAGATTCATTCAGAATTCCTTGGAATCGACCGTTGGCGCAACTGCCGCGACCCGCGGGATACAGTGTCCCGGCGCAAGCGTCAATGCCCCTCTTTGCGACATGCCTTTGCGCCGGCTTGGAATGCTGAGTGTAAAACAAAAGGCCCGCCGGTGCGCCCGTGCAATCCCCATGCCGGTGCACTTGCCGACGCCTGCGGGCCCGCTTTGTGATGCATTTCCTATATCAAATTGCGATATATCCGCTAACGTGATGGTTTGGTGTAGCGCCCTCGTAAACCTGCCTGGAGAAGAAAAATTATGGGAATCCCGCATTTTCTCGCGTTGACCTTGTTGCTGGCGGCCGGCGATGCGCTCGCCCAGGCCCAGGATGAAGTGCGCCTCATGTTCGAGCAATATATCCATGCGGAAAACGACCACAATCTCGCCACGGTCGGCCAGGCTTTGCAGGATTCGAAAGACATGCTGTGGGTGGCGCCGCGCGGCGCGCCCGTGTGGGGCCGGGACACGGTCATGCAGGAATTGACGAAGCGGTACCAGGGCACATGGAAGCTTGAGCCCGAAATGCCCGCGCTCAAGGTTACGGTCTACAGCGACAATGTCGCGCGCGTGATCGTGCCGATCAACTACACGCTCGATGCCGGCGGCAACCGCGAACGTTACCTGGTGCAGCAAACCTACGTCAGAACGCCGGTCGGGTGGCGAATCTCGACGATAGTGCCGGCGCCGCTGCCCGCGCCGTAAATTACGCCGGCTGCACGCGGCACCGCCTGACGCAAAACCCCGCTCAGACATTGCGCGCCAGCATCTTCGCGTCCGCCTCTACGACGACTTCATTTTTCTGGTTGCGGCACTCGCCTTTGAGCACGACGAGCCCGCCGCCGTGCCGCGGCTTGTCGATTTTGTCCGCGATCGTCCACGTGGTCGTCAGCGTGTCGCCCGGCCGCACGGGATTCGTGAAGCGGCAATTGTGCTCGAGATAAGCGATGCCGGTGCCCGCGAAAAACGTGCCGACCGGCCCGCCGACCATCGCGCCCGTAAACACGCCGTGCAGCACGCGTCCACCGAACCGCGTCTGCTCGGCAAACTGCTGGTTGATATGCAGCGGGTGGCTGTCGCCGATCAATCCCGCCGCCAACACCAGATGCGCGTCGGTAATCGTCACGGCGGCGCCAAACGTGTCGCCGACTTTGATCTCGTTATAGCCTTTGCCCGGAAATACCGTCATGGACGCTCCACGTTGTTCAGGTTGCAGTCATTGATAATGGTTTGGCCGCCATCAGATAAAACAGCACGACGATGCCCGCGAAGGCCGGCACGCCGAGCGCGAACCAGATTTTGAACCGCCGGTGAAACGAATCGGGCAGCGCATCGATCGACGCCGCCGCGCGCGCCTCCCGCCACAACCGGACCTGAATCGCGACCACCGGCAGCCAGCATGCGCCGACCAGCATGAAAAGCGCAATGGCGGCGAGCGCCCACGGACTCGTGAGCGGCCAGCCGAGCACGCGCATCAGCACCCATCCGCTCACGGCCTGAAACACGACCGCGGGCGCGGTCAGCCACGCATCGGCGATCACCGTGAGCCGCAACACCGAGCGCAACACGGCGATTTCCCCGCGGCGCAGCGCGCTGCGGCAACCGAACCAGCAGAAGAACGCGATGCCGAGCCCGGTGCCGAACAAAACCGTTGCGCTCAAAATGTGCGCGGTCTTCCATAACAGGAACCCGCCGGTCACGCCGCGCCCTCTCTCACGACCGTCGCGATTTTCCAGCGCTTGAATTCGTCCTCGAAGTCGGACAGCGCGAGAAATCCCATGCACGGGAAGGCGCCGCGGGTCGCGATCTCGCCGCGCACCAGCTTCTGCGCGAGCAGGATCGCCGCCATGCACGGTATCTCGGGGCCGTGATTGGCGTCGGCGGTCAACTGCCATTCGATGCGCGCGCGGCTGCCGTCTTCGCGCGTGCCGATGATGCTCACCAGCATGCCGCCGCGCTCGCTGCCGAACCAGTTGAGCGCGGTCGCCAGCCGGCTCAGCGCAAGCACCCATCTCTCGAGCGGCACGGTGACGTCGCGGCGGCGCAGCGCGGCCGCGCACCACAATCCGAGATGCTGGATGCCCAGTTCGAGCGCGGCGCGAAACTGGACCGTCGCGACGCCGGGATAGCGCACGGGCAACAGGGCGAGATCGGGCACGTCGCACGCCGCCGCCCACCGCGCGCGCAATCCTTCGATATGGACGCGCTGCAATTCCTGCCAGCCGTACGCATCGACCCACGCACCTTCCGCGAGCCACTTGAACGGCTTGCCCGCGTAACTCACCACACCCGCCAGCGTCGCCGCGCCGCGCGGTCCGCGCTGGCCGGGCGCGATGACCGTACGGATCTCATTGACCTGCGCGAGACGCCGCGCGACGTTGTCGATCACCGCCGACGAGAGCGCGGGCAGCGTGCTCGCCCCGGAGACCGCGAGCACGCCGGCGGCGCGCGCGGGTGCGTTCATGCGCTCGGCGAAGTTCGCGACGAAATCGCGGCCGTCGGCAAGATCGATATAATGCGCGCCGGCGCCGATTGCCGCCCCGGCGACGTGATAGCCCTGGCCCTGGAACGGTCCCGCGCAATGTACGACGAGAGACGGCGACAGATCGTGCAGCGCCGTCGCGAAGTTGCGCGCCGCAAGATCGATGCGCGCGCGGCCGATGCCGGCGTCGAGGCCCGCGGCGCGCTGACCGCGGTCGGGATCGCGGCCGGCCGCTATGACTTCGGCATCGCCGCGGGCAGCGAGCGCGCGGCAGATCCGGGCGCCGAAATTGCCGTAACCGCCGAGTACGACTATGCGCATGCCGTGTTCCGGCTACAAGAGTTGCGGTATTTTACAGATTAGTCCCGCCGTCGCTCGCCTTGTGCGGTCCGCCATGCCCACTTAGACTAGCCGTTCACCAATTCTCCGACGGATTCCTGCCATGCGCGCCTTCGCCCCACACGACCGGCGATTGATCCGGATGACGCGAGCATGCGCAATTGCCGTCGTCGCGGTCCATGGTGGCGCCGCAATCGCGGCTTACCCGGACCGGCCGATACGCTACATCGTGCCGTCGGCCGCGGGCGGCGGCGCCGACGCGCTGGCGCGCATACTCGCGGGAGAGCTCACGAAGCAGATGGGCCAACAGGTCGTCGTCGACAACCGCGCGGGCGCGAGCGGTGCCATCGGCATGGACATGCTGGTGCGCGCGAATCCCGACGGCTACACGATCGGCTACGGCAACACGCCGCTGCTCGCGATCAACAAGAGCCTGCTCGCGACCTGGCCCTACGAAGCGGGACGCAATCTGCAGCCGGTCGCGCGCCTCACCAATTCGCAGAACCTGCTCGCGATCACGCTGTCGCTGCCGGTCAAATCGGTGCGCGAACTCATCGATTACGCAAAAAACAATCCGGACAAGCTCGCGTACGCATCACCCGGCAACGGCACCACGATTCACCTCTCCGCCGAGCTCTTCAAGCAGATGGCCGGCTTACGCATGGTGCACATTCCGTACAAAGCGATCACCGTCGCGCACACGGAGTTGATCGCGGGCCAGGTCCAATTGATATTCGACAACCTCACGTCGATCACTACGCTCGTGAAGGCCGGGCGCCTGCGCGGACTCGCCGTGACCGGCACCACGCGCGCCGCCCCCTTCCCCGAACTGCCGACGATCGCCGAAGCCGGTCTGCCCGGATACAACGTCACCGTGTGGACCGGCGTTATCGCCCCGCTCGGCGTGCCGCCCGCGATCGTCGCGAAACTCAACGCTGAAATCAACAAGGCGTGCTCGTCGCCCACGCTGCTGGAAAAATTCGCGACCTTCGGCAACAGCTGCCTCGGCAGCACGCCGGCCGAATTTTCCGACCTCATCAAAAAAGAAACCGTGAAGTGGGCGGAAGTCGTGAAAATATCCGGCGCGAAGGCGGATTAGCAAGAACGACGAAAAAAGTTCCGTCGTTCCCGCGCAAGCAGGAACCCAGGGAAACCACAAACCTCTGGATGCCCGCCTGCGCGAGCATGACGATTAAATTACGCCGGCGCGGTCAGTTCGCTGATGTTCGCCAGTTTCGCGCCGATTTCGCGCAGCACCACTTCCGGCCGTTGATCGCATTCTTCGGCAGTCCGCAATTCCGGCGGCTTCAATTGCGCTTCAATATAGGCACCGAGCCGCCGCGAACGCGCGACTACGCGCGTGCCGAACAGGCGGCGCTCGCGGTCGTAGCGCGCGAGTGCGGCAAACAAATCACCGGGCGCGCCGGCGATGCACTGCGCGAGACATTGCGCGTCGAGTGCGGCTTTCGTCACGCCCATGCCTACATGCGGCCGTGCGACGAACGCCGCATCGCCGAGGAGCGCTACGCGCCCGACCGTCATGCGCGGCGATTCGAGATCGAAGATCGCCTGGAAAAAGGGTTGTGGCGCGCGTTCGACGATTTCACAGATCTGCGGTGCCAACAGCGCCTTCGCCTGCGCGCGCATTTCGGCGATCACCTTTCGCGTAATCAGCGGCGGCGGAATCGATACTCCATGGCAATGCCCGGTCGCGTCTGTCGCAAGCCGCGGCAATTCGGTATTGAAATCGACCGGCCGGTACCATACGAAGTTGTAGCTGCGACGGCCCGGCCGCACGTCGTTGTCGCGTCCCGGCACCGGGTAGGCGAGCATCATTTCGCCTACGGGCAGGCCGAACGCGTAGCGCTCGAAAATCGCCGCGTGAGTTTCCGCCGAGACTGCGGACTCATCGACCACACCGCGCCAGGCGATATAGCCCGCGTATTTTGGCTGCGCCTCCGGCAAGACCCGCGCGCGCACGCTTGAACGTATGCCGTCCGCCGCGATAAGCAAATCACCGCGCGCGGTGCTGCCGTCGTCAAATATCGCCGTGATGCCGTCTGCATCTTCCTCGACGCGTTCGAGATTCATGCCGAAGTGATATTGCGCGACCGGCAATAGATCCTTCAACGGCCGGTAGATGCGCGCCCACGCGGTCATCATCTGCGACAACGCGACTTCGTGCAGCACCTTGCCTGAGTGATCGAGACAAATACGCTGGCGGACTTCGACGCCGATCGACGCATCGATCGCGATGCCGAGCCGCCGCATCACGGAAAAAAGCTCGTCGTGCGTGCCGATGCCGGCGCCGCGCGTCGCCAGATCGTCGGCGACGCGCTCGAACACTTCAACGTGCCAGCCGATCGCCTGCAAAAGATTGGCGGCAAACAGGCCGCCAAGCGAACCGCCAATCACGAGCGCACGCTGCTGTTTACTCATCGCGTTATGATAGCGGCAATTCAAAATTGACGGACGGGAACATGGACGTATGGCACGGCGCCAACGATGCAGCATGGGACAAAGCGCAGGAAGAACTATTTGCAGCCGGCGTGACCGACGGCCTGCCCGTCACGCCGCCGACGCGCGAACGCGTCGACGCAATGCTCGAGCACTGCGGCTTCGACGGCGCCGAAGCCGTGACGACGTTGCCGCCCGCGTTCGAAGAAGCGACCTGGCGCGACATTGCAATCAACGCGGTGATGGCGGGTTGCCTGCCGGCTTATCTGCCGGTCGTCGGCGCCGCGGTCGACGCGCTCGCCGCGCCCGAATTCAATTTGATCGGCGTGGCGACCACCACCGGTTCCGCCTGGCCCATCGTCATCGTCAACGGCCCCATCGTCGCCGAGCTCGGCATGAACGCTGAGGGCAATGCGCTAGGGCCGGGCAATCGCGCCAACGCGGCGATCGGCCGGGCAGTGAACCTCGCGCTGCGTAACATCGGCGGCGCCAAGCCCGGCGAACTCGACATGGCGACTCTCGGTCAGCCCGCGAAATACACGTGCTGCTTCGCGGAAAACGAAGCGGCAAGCCCGTGGCCCGCGCTGCACATCGAGCGCGGCTTTTCGAAGGAATCGAACGTCGTGACTATTGTCGGCATCGCGGGCTCGGTCGAAATCGTCGATTCGGTCAGCAACACGCCGCAGGACCTCGCGCAAACGTACGCGCAATCGATGTTGATAGCCGGCAGCGCGGGGGGCGGCGGTTTCGGCCTGCTGGGCGGCGGCGAACCGCTGTTACTGATGCCGCCGGAAATTGCGAATACGTTTCAGCGCGGCGGCTGCACCAAGGCGCAGGCCAAGGCATTGATCTGGGAACGCGCGATGCTGCCGCTCGATCGCCTGTCGCCGGCGATCTGCGATCACCAGCTCACGTTGCGCGTCGCCGCCGAAGACGGCACCGTCGATGGACCGCTGCGCATCGCGCGCAATGCGGACGACGTGATGATCGTGGTAACGGGCGGCGTCGGCATCAAAGCCGCTTATATGCCTACATGGGGCGGGACTACGAAGGCGGTGAGCCGGTTGATTCGCGAGCGCGGGTAATAAATAATCTCGAGCAGCAAGAGCTAAATCAGCTGCAGATTTCCGCACCGGCCGCTGCTGCTAGTTGGACCGCACTCTCCAAGACCTTATCAGAATGCGTGTGCCCTACTTCTGAAAAAAATATTCCGAGCCACTGCCCCGGCTCGAGTGCCTGAGTTGCACCGCCTTGCTGATCCACTGCTCCGAGAGTTCGGTACTCTTCGGCACGCCTTCACCCGCGGCATACATGCGCGAGATTTCCTGAGCTGCCTGCCAGTCCCCGCGGTCCACACCCTTGCCGTAGAGTTCCATCGCTTTTTTTGCATCCCGCGGCACGCCTTTACCCTCGCGATACGCTCCCGCAAGAAAAAAGATGCCCGACAGATGTCCTCCGTCCGCAGACTTCTGGAACCATCCCACCGACTCCTCGAGTTCCTCCTTCGAGACCCCTGCTCCCCCTCCCTGACAACCGCCGCGCAGCGCCGTACCGAGATTCAGCTGCGCCGTCGGGTCACCCCGCACCGCGGCCATGCGCGTCCATCGCTTGCCTTCCACGCAGTCCCAGTACTTACTGTTCCGATCGAAATAGATGAGACCAAGATTGACTTGTGCACCGATGTAACCCGCATCGGCGCTCCGGCGGTACCATCGCAGCGCACGGTCTAGATCCGACCATCGATAGGTCCCACCATCTCGCTGGCGTCCGTAGAACTCCTTCAGAGCCGCCGCTGTGGTGCCTGCTCGTCGTAAAAACCAGTCAACTAGCGGTCGCTCCGCGCCTTCATACCAAAAACCGCTGTGATACAGTCGGCCAACGTAGTAGTACGCCTCGGCATTTGAATCAGACTTGGCGCCGAGCAGCTTGGCTGCCTTATTCGGATCCGGCACCGCGCCGATCCCCTCCACCTGCACGAGCGCCGCGATGGAAAGCGCGGTGAGCGTGCTTCTTCCTTGCGCGCCAAGGATCAACTCCAGCCCTCGGGCGCGATCCTGAGGCACGCCGCGGCCATCGATGTACGCGGTGCCGAGCAGCATCCCGGAGACCCGGTCGCCTTGCTCGGATGCCTTTCGAAGCCAGTCCGCTCCTTCCGTAGCACCAGGACCCGCGAGCAGCAGCATGCCGAGAAGCCGTGCGGCGGTGATTTCGTCGCGACTGGTAACAAAGAAGAGTGATTCAGGTTGTTCGCCGCCGGATGCCGCTGGCCGCGCAGATGCCGCGCGACGCAGCCAGTCGATTCCTTCGTCGACACTATCCTTGTCGTACGCGAGATAGGCACCAAGGTGAAGCGCCGCCGCCGCATACTGTTGCTCAGCTGAGATCCTCAACCAGCGCAGGCCCTCGTTCTCGTCAGTGCGAAACTGCCCTCTACCATAGAGCAATCCCGTCCCCAGCTGGAATTGGGCGTTGCGGTTACCCTGTTTCGCCGCGGGCTCGAGGTCTTGGACGTTATCTCGACCGTGGACATTCCAGTACATGCCCTCGATCCAATCCGGCGTTCTGGCGAGCGAGATACTCGGCATTGCAACACACGCCAGCACGAGCAAGAGGATGACGTGTTGCATCCGCGAAGCTTGCGCTCTAAAACGAGCAAGGCTTTTAGTTTCCTCTCGTTGACCCATGCTACTCCGCTACTCAGTTCGCGCGGTCCAACGTTTGCGATGACGCGCGCCCGAAAGCGCGCAGCGCTTTATTGCGTCGCGGTCGATCGTATGGTTAGGCACCTTAAGGGTACGGTCTGGACACATAGGTAACAGTATAGTCGGGGGACATAGGTAACAGTTTTGCATACATGATTTGGGGCACCGAAGGAGGTGCCCATGCCGTGGAGCCAAACATCACCTATGGACCAGAGAACGCAATTTATCGCCGATTACCTGCGTGAAGTGCTAAGCATAACCGAGCTGTGCGATCTATATGGCATATCGCGCAAAACCGCTTATAAGTGGATCGAACGCTATCTGCGCCAAGGCCCTGCAGGCCTTGAAGAGCGCACGAGGCGACCGCATAGTTCGCCCAACCGCACTTCCGAAGAGATCGCGCAGGCGTTGCTGGAGGCGCGTCGCCGCCATCCATCGTGGGGCGGAAAGAAGCTGCTCGCCCTGGTGCGTAAGCGTCACCCACACTGGGACTTGCCGCATCGCTCCACGGTTTGCGACATTCTCAGTCGCAATGGGATGGTGCCGAAGAAACGCCGCCGCCGGCGCATCGGACATCCGGGCAAGCCTACGAGCTCGATCCTGGCGCCCAACGATTTGTGGAGCGCGGATTTCAAAGGCCAATTCAAGACGGGCGATGGCAATTATTGTTATCCGCTGACTGTCACCGACAGCTACAGCCGTTACTTATTAGGTTGCCAGGGGTTGCATTCGACCGCGGTTGATAAAGCAAAGCTCGTATTCATGCGTTTGTTCAAGGAATATGGATTGCCCAAGCGCATCCGTACCGACAACGGGGTGCCCTTTGCCACCACCACTCTGGCCCGGCTTTCGCGCTTGTCAGCCTGGTGGGTGCGTCTGGGAGTGATGCCCGAATTCATAGAGCCGGGCAAGCCGCAGCAGAATGGCCGCCACGAGCGCATGCATCGCACGCTCAAGGATGAGACCACCCGACCACCGGCGCACAGCATCGCTGCGCAGCAGCGCAAGTTCAACCGCTTTGTCGACGAGTTCAACCATGTGCGCCCACACGAGGCGCTCGATCAACAAACGCCGGCGTCTTGTTACGAACCCT
>CAZEAX010000135.1:0-10625 GCA_964510405.1 uncultured Streptomyces sp.
CAAGCGCCCACACTTATCGGCTGTATATTTTTAAAGAGCAGAGGCCCGGCGCAAAACTGAATGTAACTTTGCCGAACCTGAAAGACTGAAGATTATAAAGAAGGTTTTTCTACATTGCAACACTATCTTGGGATTTTCTTGCAATCCGGGGTCGATATCTCGCGATCGCCCTGTCATTATCAACGTTTTGCCCCAATTTAAGCGAGAAAGCGCCACACTTCCCACCTATGACGCAGCCAGCCAGCCGCACCAGCGCGCCGCCGGGACGGAGCGAACCGCTCGACATTACATTCAACGAGGATGCGTTGTCCCAACTTTGCGCTGCGTTCGACCAGTACGGGGATGCGTTTCGCATGTGCGCGTCGGTAACTCAGGCGAATATTTATGTATTCAGCCACCCCGATCACGTCAGGCGCGTGCTCGTAGACAACCACCAGAACTATACCAAGGGCATCGGCATCGAGCGCGTCGGCATCCTGCTGGGCAAAGGCATCATGGTCAGCGAAGGCGATCAGTGGCGCCGCCAGCGCCGCATGATTCAGCCTGCATTCCACCGCGACGTATTAGCGCGAATGTTCGAGCACATCCGGACGGTCAATCAGGAGTTGCTCGCCAAATGGATCGAATGCGCGAATAACCAACAGGAAATCAACGTCACGCAGGATATGAGCGACGCCACGCTCAATATCGTTCTGCGCTCGATATTCGGCGACGATCTTCAATCCATGACGGCGGCCGACGGCTCGAATCCGTTTGCATTGCTCACCGAGGAAACCGAGCGCAACCTGACATTCGCGTACAAGTTCCGGGCGCTGTCGAAACCCATTATGGATTGCGTCACGCGCCGGCGTGCGCACAATCACGAGCACCACGATCTGCTCACGATGCTGATGACGGCGCGCGATCGCAAGTCCGGCGAAGCCATGCCCGACAAGCAATTGCTCGATGAAGTTATGACGCTGATTGTCGCGGGCCACGAAACGACAGCCAGCGCGCTCAACTGGATGTGGTACCTGCTGTCACAGCATCCAGACGCCGAGCAGCGCTTGCTCGAAGAACTGGACTCCCTGACTGCAGCACCGGCAAGCATGGACGATGTCCCGCCGCTTACGTACACGCGTCAAGTCATAGAAGAAACGCTGCGCCTATACCCGCCGGGCTGGTTGTTGACTCGCCGCTCGATAGCGGCCGACCGCATTGGCGGCTTCGACATCCTTCCCAATACCGATGTCTTCATCTCGCCTTACCTCGTGCACCGCCATCCCGATTTCTGGCCGGATCCGGAACGTTTCGATCCGAATAGATTCAGCGAGACGGCGGCGGCCAGCCGCAACCGTTTCTGCTATCTGCCATTTGCGCTCGGTCCGCGCGCCTGCATCGGCGAGCAATTTGCAATGGTCGAAATGATCGTGCACACCGCGATGCTGGCGCGGCACGTCCGTCTGCGTTATCTTCCGAAATATCCGCTCGAACTCGAGTGCCAGGTCAATCTGCGCAGCAAGCGCAGCATCTACATGCTGCCGGAAAAACGCCGACAATGAAATTTGCAACTCTGAATGACGCGCTGATCGAGCGCCGCTCCAGTCCCCGCACCATCCACTACATCGAAGGCGAGAACAACGCGCGCACGCTGCCCTTCGGCGACCTGTACTCGCGCGCGCTGGGCCTGCTTCACCATTTTCAGGCATGCGGCGCAACGCCCGGCAGCGAGATGATCCTGCTGCTCGACAGCAATGCGCAGTTCGTCGACGCGTTCTGGGCGTGCATCCTCGGCAATCTCGTTGCGGTACCGCTCGCCGCGGGCGCCACCGACGAGCATAAGCTCAAGTTTTTCCGCGTGCTCGACAAGTTAAGGCAACCGCACTTGTGCACCGACGGCAAAATCCATGCGCGCCTCGCGGCGTTTGCGGCCGGCACCCCTATGGAATCTGCACTTGCGCGCCTCAAGCCAAAAACCGTCTTTGTCGACCGCATTGACGATATCTCCAAACCGGGCCGTCCGCATGCGGCAGTCCCGGATGACATCGCATTTGTGCAGTATTCGTCCGGCTCGACGAGTGAACCCAAGGGGGTTGCGCTAACCCACCGCAATCTCCTGACGAATATCGCGGCAATCGCGCAGGGCATCAATCTCACCGAGTCGGATGTCGGGCTGAGCTGGATGCCGCTGACACATGACATGGGATTGATCGGCTTTCACCTGACGCCGTTCGTGATGAACGTGACGCACCACCTGATGTCGACTGCGGTGTTCGTGCGGCGTCCCCAGTTGTGGCTAGCACAAGCCAGTGAAAAGAAGGCGACTGTCCTGTGCTCGCCAAATTTCGGTTATCGGCATTTCCTTAAGACGTTCAAGTCCGATAAATCCGCCGCCCTTGATTTAAGTCATGTCCGCGTACTCTTTAACGGCGCCGAACCAATCTCCGTCGCGCTATGCGAAGAATTTCTCGCCGCGATGGCGCCGTGCAGGTTGGCACCGGCAGCCATGTTTCCCGTATACGGACTCGCCGAAGCAAGCCTGGCCGCAACGTTTCCCGAGCCGGGCGCAGGTTACGCGACCGCCACGGTAAGGCGCGATGCGCTGACCGTAGGCAAGAAAGTCGAGCCGGCCTCGCCGGGCGAGCCGCACGCCAATACGTTCGTTCTGGTCGGACAACCGGTAGCGGGCTGCGAAGTGCGCATTGCCGACGATGCAAACGCCGCCCTGCCATCCAATACCGTCGGGCATGTGCTCATACGCGGCGACAACGTCACCCGCGGCTACTATCGGGATTCGGCATCGACCGCAGCCGCAATCAGCACTGAGGGCTGGCTGGATACCGGTGATCTGGGTTTCATCTCGCCCGCCGGTCTCGCGATTACCGGTCGCGCAAAGGAAATCCTGTTCGTCAGCGGCCAGAATTATTATCCGCAGGATCTGGAAGCAGTCATCGAAAAAAATGCCGGCATCGACCTTGGCAAAGTCGCGATATGCGGCGTGCGCCCCGACAATGCGGCGACCGACGAGGTTCTGGCCTTCGTACTCTATCGCGGCGAGTTGACTGAGTTCCTGGACACCGTCAAAACCGTGCGCAAGGCGGTCAACGAGCATATCGGCATCGTCGTCAGTCACGTCATCCCGGTCGCCAAAATTCCCAGGACCACGAGTGGAAAAACTCAGCGTTACCTGCTCGCGGATGCTTATCAAAAGGGCGAATTCAATGAAATTCTCGCCAAGTTGCATGAACTGACTGCGAACCTCGCGGACACCGTGCCCGAAGCGCACAGCGAAATCGAGCGCAATCTCAAGCAAATCTGCGATGCATTTCTGATCGATCGGCCCGTCGGCGTGCACGACAACATTTTCGAGCTGGGTACGAGCTCTTTAACGCTGGCGCAGATTTACCAGCGCATCGAAGCAATCTACCCGGGGCTACTCGAAGTCACCGACTTTTTCGACTACCCGACGATTGCGGAACTCGCCAAGTATCTGGAAAGCCGCCTCAACGCGGCTCACGCATAAAGCGGCTTCTTGTATTTCCACTTGCGGTACATCCACAGCCAATCGGCCGGATGTTCCGCAATGTGTGTTTCCGCCGCGCGTGCATAGCGCTCGATGATATCGGTGCCCTCCCCGCTATATGGCGGTTCGGCCAGCAATTGCAAAGTCGCCTCGTAATGACCGCGACTCGTGCGCGCAATTCCCACGAAGAAAACCGGCGCCCGCACGATCCGCGCGATCTTGTCGGCGCCGACAAAAAATGCCGTGTCCTGGTTCAGGAAGCGCGTCCAGTGTTTTTCCTCCTCGCGCGGCGGCGTCTGGTCGGCGACCAAGGCAAAAATCCGCGCGTCGCCGCGCCGCTTGAGCACTTCCACGAAGAAATCCTTCACCGCTATCGGATTGCCGCCGAAGCGCGAACGTGTCTCGAACATGAAGCGGTCGATGGCCGCGACCCGCAACGGCTTGTAAACCGCGTCGACGCTGACTTTGAGCTCGAGGCTGCTTACGAGCAGCAGCCATTCCCAGTTGCAATGGTGCGAGGCAAGCAGCACAACCGGCCGATTGGCCCCCAGATAGGGCGCAAGAATCTCAAGGTTGCGAATGTGCATGCGCTGCCGGATCTCCTCCGGCGGCATGGCCGACCCTTTCACCACCTCGGCGACCATGTCGAACGCATTGCGATACGACGTCGCTGCGATCCGCGCGATTTCAGGTTCCGTCTTGGCCGGAAACGAACGCCGCAGATTGTCGAGCGATAATGCCTGACGAAAACGCCATACGCGGTAAACGAGCAAATATAGAAGGTCCGTTAATGCGTACAATACGCGCAACGGCAGGCGGGACAGTAATTTCAACACAAGCATGCCGGTCGCTTCAGGTTACGGCGGCGCCGCGGCGCCGGGGGAATTCCATCGTGGAAATGTGCGCTAGCGTAAGGGAGTGTCCGCCATCAGGCAAGTCTCATGACGAGCCCGCTGGCACGTTGGCGCGCATTGCGCAGCGCGTTTCAGTGCCCGATCCCGCCGTCGAGGTCTGGCACGTGCCGCTTGCTGTCAGCGCGTCCGAATTGGAACGGCTGGCGCTGCTGCTGTCACGCGACGAGCAAATGCGCGCCGCGCGCTTTCAATTTACACGCGATCGCGATCGATCTATCGCCGCTCATGGCATGTTGCGCGTGCTGCTTGGCGACTATCTGGGCATCGCGCCGGCAGCGATTGCCTTCGAATCCGGTCCTGATGGCAAGCCGACGCTGGCAGCTCCGTATTCGTCCGTGCATTTCAATTTGTCGCATGCCGGCGAACTCGCGATTTGTGCGATTGCGCGCGACTGCGTACCCGGCATTGACCTTGAAAGACTCGACCGCGCGGTCGATCACGACGGACTTGCGAGGCGTTTTTTTTCCGCGCGCGAATACGCGGAACTTCGACGTATTCCGGACGCCCAACGTAACCGCGCATTTCTCGCATGCTGGACCTGCAAGGAAGCGATCGCCAAGGCAACCGGGCGCGGATTGCGCATGCCTTTGCACAAAATCGAGGTCACCGTCGATCCTGATGCGCCTCCGCAAGTATTAAACGTCCCGGAGGGCAAAGCCCGCGAGTGGAGCTTGCACCGCATCGATGCCGGCCGCGCGTATGTCGCCACGCTCGCGACCGACCGCTTCCTGAAAGTTTAGCGCCGCGGGACTAGCCGGCGGTGGAAATCGCGCGGGTTATCGCGCGCGAATTGCCGAAGCACGGCACGTACACGGAATGCGTGCCGGGTCCGCCGGCGACCATCAGACAGATGTCCTGCGGTCGGTGCGCGATCGTGAGTATCGTATCGGAACCGATTTCGCCCAGTTCCTCCGTGCGCGAACTTTTCACGCGCAGCAGATCCTTGGCCGCCATGTGCCTTGCGGGCATCTTGGTCAATTCCCACAGCCGCGCCTTCACATCCTTTTTGCCCAAGCCACCGCGCCGCAATATTTCTGCGTGCTCGGGGGAAATCATCAACCATGGCTCGCCACCGTGGCAATACTCGTTGCTGGCCGGATGCACCATCGATTCGGCGATCACGCGCAAAAGATCGACCGCATCCTTGGCGTGGGTATTCAGATTAAGCGTGCCTTCCGCGCCAACTACGGTCACCGTGCTCTGGTCCGGAGAGAATCCGCGCTCGACGTGCAACGCTTCCCACGGACTCTCGGCCTCGTTTTCCGCACAGCAAAATGTGTATTTTCCCGGCTGGCCCTGAGTCGCGCGATCCATTTCGCCGGGCAGCGCACCGCCGATGTTGCGCAACACGAGACGCAGAGCACGGCCGAGCGTGGCGTTGGCCCATGCACCTTCGCCCAGGCAATTGAAAGTGGCATTGACGCCAATTTCGCCCGCGAGCGGTCCATTCACGATGATCCACACCGCCACCGGGTTGGTCGTCGCCTGGATGCCCTGCAGGTTGAATTCCGGGTCCGCGACTGCTTCGACCGCAGCGATCAGCGCCGGCATGTATTCGGGATCGCACCCGGCTAACACCGCATTGATTGCGATGCGCTCGACGGTCGCCGCGCCGAAGCCGGGCGCGATGTGCGCCACCACGTCTTCAGGCGTGCGCCGCGCGTGGCGCAACATGCGTTCGACGCGCTTCACGGTGGGGGGCACGATCGGCAATCCGTCGCTCCAGCGCCGCTCCCGGTAAAGCTTGTTGATCGCGTCCAAATCGTCGAGGCATTCGACAAGCGCGGCGCGCGGCGAAGATTGCAAGTTCGCGCCGCTCATTTCGTCGCACTTTCATCCATCAGGCGCGCGACCTCGGTCACGCATTTTTCCGCCATCGCGCGCACTTCATCGCGAGAGCGGATCCCGAACGGATGCTGAATAACTGCGATCGGCAGCTTCGCATAGCCAAGTGCGCGCGCCTGCGCACGCCCCAGCGTGATAAACGCAGTCGAGCATACCGTGAGCGCAGCCCGGCCGCGTTTCGCGATTTCTACACTGTCGTGGATACTCCACGACGTGCAGGACCCTCAATCGCCGGATCCGGTGATCACCAAGTCGCATTGCTCCGCAAATTCCTTGATCACCTCGTCCGGTGCCGGCACCGACGCCGAGCGCTTCTGTCGTTTGAGCACCCGCTTCACGCCGTACTGGCTCGTCAGCAGTTCGGCGAGATCGTCGACCAGATGATTGAAGTTGGGCTTCGCATTATCGATAAAGCCCACGACTTTGCCCGCAAGTCCCGCCAGCAATTGCTCGGCTTGCTCCGCACGCTCCATGCGCGGCGCCGTCGGGTCATAAAGCAGCACAGTTCCAGTCATGCAGTTCTCCTGAAAAACTTTAGGCCGAAAAACTAGTCGGGTTTGATATGCGCTTCCGCTATGACTTTGGTCCAGCGTGCGATTTCTGCCCTGACATAGGTATCGAGTTCCTGCGGCGTATTGCCGACGGGTTCTGCGCCCTGCGCGGACAACTGCTCCATTACGCCCGGGGATTTCACTACTTTGACCGTATTGTCATGCAATCTCGAAATAATAGTACGCGGCGTGCCAGCCGGCGCCAGCAGCGCGTACCACAAGCCTGTTTCGTAACCCTTGTAACCCGCTTCGGCCACCGTCGGGATGTCCGGCGCCGACGGCGAACGCTTGGCTCCCGTCATCGCGAGCGCGCGCAGCTTGCCCGACTTTACATGTGGCATCGCCGGCAGCGGACTCGTGCACATGAACTGTACCTGTCCCCCGATCACGTCGATCAGCGCGGGTGCTGCGCCCTTGTAGGGGATATGCGTGAACTTGATGCCCGCCATCCAGCTCAAGAGTTCCACTGCCAGATGACCGCCTGTCCCGGGCCCCGACGACGCATAGGCAATGCGCCCGGGCTGAGCTTTCGCGGCGGCAACGAGTTCTTTGATGCCGGCAACACCGAGCGATGGATTCGCAACGAACACCAGGGGCGAATTAGCCACCATCGTGATCGACGCAAAATCTTTAATCGTGTCGTACGGCAGTTTTTTTTGCAGAGCGGGATTGATGCTGTGCGTTGCGCTCGCCAAAAACAGCGTATAGCCGTCGGCGGGCGCCTTCGCCGCCATTTCTGTGGCGATCAATTGCGCGCCGCCGCCGCGATTGTCGATTACGATCTGCTGACCGAGACTCTGCGCAAGCGGCGTGCTGATCAAGCGTCCAACGATGTCGCCCGCCCCGCCTGGCGGATAGGGAATGATCATGCGGACCGCCCGTTGCGGATATGCGTCCGCACCCAACGCGACGCCCGTACCTGCGAGAAGACCGCACGCAGCTATCAACGTACCGCGAATTAAATTTCCGAACTGCAAGCGTTCCTCCATTTCGATACTTGATTATAACGTGAATGCGCACCGCGCCGCCCCGGGCATTGGCGAGCGCCGTGAAATTCTCGTAGACTCCGTCATTGATCTTACGTGACTGCCAACATGACTCAGCCAGACCAAAACGAAATACGCATCCTCGCCCCGACTGGCGTATGCGGCTCCGGCTTTTCCGAAGAATCCTTCGAACTGGGCCTCGCGAAGCAGCCGCACTTCATCGGCTGCGACGGCGGCTCGACCGATCCCGGCCCCAGCCACCTGGGCAACGGCGAACCCGCTTTCCCGCGCGACGCGGTGAAGCGTGACCTGCGCCTGATGCTGCTGGGCGCGCGGCGGCTGAAAATTCCGCTGCTGGTCGGATCAGTAGGCACCGCGGGCGGCGACGTCCACCTCGCATGGTGCTACGACATCCTGAAGGAAATCGCCGCTGCAGAGAAACTAAGCTTCAAACTCGCGCTGATCCACGCCGAGCAGCAGCCGACTTACTTGAAAAAGCGCCTTGCCGAAGGACGCATAAAACCGTTGCATCCCGCGCCGGAGTTCAATGATGCGGTGATCGATCGCAGCGCGCACATCGTCGGCATGATGGGCGCCGAACCGTGGAAGCGCGCGCTGGAAGCCGGTGCCGACGTGGTACTCGCCGGGCGCTCGAGCGATACGGCGATTTTCGCCGCGCTGCCCGAAATGCGCGGCTTTCCGTCGGGCATGGCGTGGCATGCCGCCAAGATTCTCGAATGCGGCGCCGCCGCGGTCGTCAACCGCAAAACACCGGACTGCATGTTCGCGTGGGTGCGCAAGGACCACTTCGTCATCGAAGCGCCCGATCCGCAGCTGCGCTGCACGCCGCAAAGCATTGCTTCGCACAGCCTGTACGAAAATTCCGATCCGTTCCGTCTCATCGAATGCTCAGGCACTCTCGATTTGACGAACAGTCATTACGAAGCCCGGAGCGAGCGGGCTGTAAAAGTTTCCGGCAGCACCTTCATTCCGGCCGAACGCTATACCGTCAAACTCGAAGGCGCGGAGCTGGCGGGCTACCAAAGCATTGTGATCGGTTCGGTGCGCGACCCGTATTTCATCCGTCAGATCGACGACTGGACCGCACGGCTGCAAACGCGCATCCACGCGCGCGTCAAGCAGGTTTACGGCGACCGGGTCACGCCCGATCAGTACGTCGTCAACATCCGTATCTACGGCAAAAACGGAACCATGGGACCGCTCGAGCCCATCAAGGAAATCCGCTCTCACGAGCTATGCCTGCTCATCGAAGTTACTGCGCCGAGTCAGGATTTAGCGAGCTCCATCGCCGGTATCGTGCGCCACCAGGGGCTGCATTTGCCGATCCCCGAATGGAGCGGCCTCATTACTGCGCTGGCCTGCCCCTATAACCCCGCGCATCTGGACCGCGGCGCCGTCTACCGTTTCAACGTCAACCACATCGTCGAGCCGGACGATCCCTATGAAATGTTTCCGATGGAGCTTTTCGCCATCGACAGTGGCACGCAAAGGAAACTGTGATGACTCAACTAGCCGAACTCGCGCGCCTCATCCGCAGCAAGAATGCCGGTCCCTTCGAGCTCACTTTCGACATCATGTTCGACGACGCTGCAACTTATGAACGAGTCAAGCGCTCTGGCGCTGTGAGCCGCGAAGCGGTGGCCGCCCGCTACAACCTGCCCGCATCCGAAGTTAAATTCTTTTACGTAGACAACGCCTGCGCGATCAAGGCGTCGATCCCGCGTCCGTATTTTCAGGGCGATCTTCTGGACAGCGATGGCCACGGCGGCCAGCAATACGCGCCGCTGATGGACATCGAGATACCGTAGCTGCCTACTGGATTTTTATTCCGGAGTCCGCGATCAGCTTGCGGTATTTCTGAATGTCTGTGCGAATCAGGCGCGCGAGTGCCTCGGGCGTCGAACCGATAAGCTCGTTAGCGCCTTCGTCGATCAGCTTGCGTCGCACGTCCGGCATTCCGAGCACTTTCACGACGTCCGCCTGGATCCGGCTGATGATGGCCTTGTCGGTGCCGGCCGGCACTACAACGGACTGCCACGCGGAGAACTCGTAGCCGCGCAGGCCCGCCTCTGCTATCGTCGGCACGTCAGGCAATGATGCGGATCGGCGCGGCAGCGTGACACCGAGCGCGCGCAGCCGTCCCGCCTTGACCAGCGGAATGGACGTGATCAGCGTGTCGAACATGAACGGCACATCGCCCGACAGTAAGGCAGTCAGCGCAGGCGCGCTGCCCTTATAAGGAATCGCATTCAGCTTGATGCCCGATGCGAGGCGGAACGATTCGCCGGCCAGGTGGTTGGAGCCGCCGTTGCCCGAAGTCCCGTAGGCCAGCTGACCGGGCCGCGCGCGCGCCAGCGCAATCAGCTCCGCGACGGTCTTTACGGGCAGCGCCGGATGCACGACGAGCACGTAGCCGTACAGGGTCATTTGCGTCACCGCGTCGAAATCTTTCTCCGCGTCGTAGGGCAAACCCGGATACGATGCCGGATTGATCGCGAGACTACCCTGTACGCCGAGCAGCCACGTGTAACCGTCGGGCTTCGCCTTGGCGACGAGGTCGGTCCCGATGATGGTATTCGCGCCGGGCCGGTTGTCGATGACGATCTGCTGTCCCCACAACTCGGACAATTTGGCCGCGACCGTGCGCGCGACGATGTCGCCGGCACCTGCCGGTGCCAACGGCACCACGAAACGTATCGGTCGATTTGGAAAACTCTGCGCGCTTGCACCTGCGCACCAGAGAGCGGCGACAACCGCGCAGATGCGCAGAATCACGTTTATCCCCATATGAAAAATTGCGTGACCT
>CAZEAX010000136.1:0-10594 GCA_964510405.1 uncultured Streptomyces sp.
CGGAAGCGCGACGTAACGGTTTAAAGACCGATTGGCGCGCCTATCAGCCGCCGGTGCCGTCGTTCCTGGGCTTGAAACACCTGAAGAACTATTCGCTCGCCGAGATCGCCGAGCACATCGACTGGGCGCCGTTTTTCCAGACGTGGGAACTCGCCGGCTCGTATCCGAAAATACTCGACGATGAAGTCGTAGGCACCGAAGCGCGCAGAGTGCTCGCCGAAGGGCAGGCGATGCTCAAGAAAATCATCGAGGGCAAATGGCTCACCGCCAACGCGGTGTTCGGCATTTTTCCGGCGAACAGCGTCGACGGCGGTGACGACATCGAAATCTATGCCGACGAGAAACGCGACCGCGTGCTGATGACGTGGCACAACCTGCGCCAGCAGAACGTGAAGCCCACGGGCCGGCCTAATCTGTGCCTCGGCGATTTCGTCGCGCCGAAAGATTCCGGCGTGAAGGATTACGTCGGCGCGTTCGCGGTGACCGCGGGCATCGGCATCGACAAACGCGTGAAAGCGTACGAAGACCAGCACGACGATTACAACTCGATCATGTTAAAAGCGCTCGCCGACCGGCTCGCCGAAGCGTTCACCGAACTTCTGCACAAGCGCGTGCGCCGCGAATTCTGGGGCTATGCGAAAGACGAGAGCCTCGACAACACGGCGTTGATCGCCGAGCAATATCGCGGCATCCGTCCCGCGCCCGGCTATCCCGCGTGCCCGGACCATACCGAGAAAGGCGCGCTGTTCGATTTGCTCCGCGCGCCGGAGATCGGCATCACCGTGACCGAAAGCTACGCGATGTGGCCTGCCTCCTCGGTCAGCGGCTTCTACTTGTCGCATACGGAGTCGCAGTATTTCGCGGTCGGCAAGCTCGCGCGCGATCAGGTCGAGGACTATGCACGGCGCAAAGACATGAGCATCGCGGACGCCGAGCGCTGGCTGGCACCTTATCTCGCTTACGAACCCGCACCCATCGCGCGGCCGGCGCAGACCGCGGTCGCGTAATCAATCGAGGCATGTTTACCGTCGCGGAGGTAGCGCAGTTCAACCGCGACGGCTATATCGTCGCGCGCTTTCTCGCCGCGCCCGCCGACTGCGCCGCGATCAAGGCGGTCGCCGAGCGCGATCTGGCGGAAGCCGTTGCGCCGGTCGAATACGAAACCGATACGCAGTATCCCGGCGCGCCCGTTTCGCTCGACGCACCGGGAGGGCGCACCGTGCGCCGCCTGCTGCAGGCGTGCGCGCGCGACCCCGCGATCGCGCAGTGGGCGGTGCAGCCCGCCATCGCGGCGCGCTTGCAGCAGCTGATCGGTCCCGAAGTCGAGCTCTCGCAGGCGCATCACAATTGCGTGATGACGAAAAACCCGAGCTACAGCAGCATCACGAGCTGGCACCAGGATATCCGCTACTGGTCGTTCGAGCGGCCCGAGCTGGTATCGGTGTGGCTCGCACTCGGCCGCGAATATTTCGACAACGGCTGCCTCCTGGTGCTGCCGGGTTCGCACGCCATGGATTTCGCCGCGGAGCAATTGGATGAAGCGCTGTTCCTGCGCCCCGACGTCGAAGCCAACAAGCCGCTCATACGCACCCAGCGCCGCGTCGAGCTGGCGGCGGGCGACGTCCTGTTCTTTCATTGCCGGCTGTTTCATGCGGCGGGGCACAACCAGACCGCGGACACCAAATTCTCGCTCGTGTTCACTTATCACGCCGCGGACAACCATCCGCTCGCCGGCACGCGCTCCGCTTCGCTGCCCGATATTCCGCTGTGACACCGGGCCTGCGCGCACGTACGCAGTCCGCGCCGCGGACGCGCTAAAATGCGCGCTTTGTGTGTGAAGGATCGGCATGTCTATCGTGACTTCATCGTTCGCACTGACCGCGCTCATGCTCGCGGCGTCCAATCTCTTCATGACATTCGCATGGTACGGCCACCTGAAGAACCTGCAGTCGAAGCCGTGGATCGTCGCGGCGCTCGTGAGCTGGGGTATCGCGCTGTTCGAGTACCTGCTGCAGGTACCCGCCAACCGGATCGGGTTTTCCGTGATGTCGCTCGGGCAGCTGAAAATCCTGCAGGAAGTCATCACGCTGATGGTGTTCGTGCCGTTCGCGATTTTCTACATGGACCAGAAACTCACGCTGAATTATCTGTATGCCGGAATCTGTTTGATCGGCGCCGTTTACTTTATTTTTCGCGCGTAATTGCTCGAAACAATTGTCAATTGACAATTGAAAATTGACAATTGGTTTTCATGCACATCCACATCCTCGGCATCTGCGGCACTTTCATGGGCGGCATCGCGGCCATCGCGAAGGCGGCCGGCCATACGGTGACCGGCTGCGATGCGAACGTGTATCCGCCGATGAGCACCCAGCTCGAAGCGCAGGGCATCAAGCTCATCGAAGGCTTCGACGCCGGGCAGTTGGGCCTCAAGCCCGACGCGTACGTGATCGGCAACGTGGTTACGCGCGGCAACGCGCTGATCGAAGAGATCCTCAACCGCGGGTTGCCGTACATTTCCGGACCGCAGTGGCTCGCCGAAAACGTGCTGCGCGACCGCTGGGTGCTCGCGGTCGCCGGCACGCATGGAAAAACGACCACCAGCGCGATGCTGGCGTGGGTCCTCGAACACGCGGGGCTCGCGCCGGGCTTTCTGATCGGCGGCGTGCCGGAGAACTTCCGCATATCGGCGCGCAATGGCGACGCGCCATTTTTCGTGATCGAAGCGGACGAGTACGACACCGCGTTCTTCGACAAGCGCTCGAAATTCGTGCACTACGCGCCGCGCACCGTGATACTCAACAATCTCGAATTCGATCACGCCGACATTTTTTCGGATCTCGCGGCGATCGAAACCCAGTTCCATCATCTCGTGCGCACGGTGCCGGGCGCGGGCCTCATCGTCAGCAACGGCGCCGATGCCAACCTCGAGCGCGTGCTCGAGCGCGGCGCGTGGACGCCCATCGAGCGCTTCGGCATCGACAGCGGCTGGCAGGCGGGCGCGCAGTCGGCGGACGGCCGCTTCACGGTGACTCTCAATGGCAAGCTTGAGGGCGAAGTGCAGTGGGACCTCCTCGGCGCGCACAATCAATTGAACGCACTCGCGGCAATCGCGGCGGCGCGCCACGCCGGTGTCGCGCCGGCGGTGGCGATCGAGGCGCTCGCCGCGTTCGAAGGCGTGAAGCGCCGGCTCGAGTTGCGCGGCACGGTCAACGGCATTTCGGTCTACGACGATTTCGCGCATCATCCGACCGCGATCAAGACCACCCTCGCGGGACTGCGCAGGAAAACGGCGCAGTTGTCGCACCCGACACGCATACTCGCCGTGCTCGAGCCGCGCTCCAACACCATGAAGTTGGGCGTCATGAAAGGCGCGCTGGCGGGAAGCCTCGCCGATGCCGATCGCGTGTACTGTTACGGCGCGGGCCTCGGGTGGGACCCGACCGCGGCACTGGCCCCGTTGGGTGCGAAGGCCGAGATCCACCAGGATCTCGCGAAACTCGTCGCGGCGATTGCGCATGAAGCGAAATCCGGCGACCATGTGCTCATCATGAGCAACGGTGGATTCGGCGGCATCCACGACAAGCTGCTCGCGCAACTGGGGATCCGGCATGGCTGATACGCTGCACGATCTGGCACTTGTCATCCGCTCGCGCTTTCCGCTCGTGCAGGTCGAGACGCGCGAAGAGACGCGCATCATGAAGCTCCTGGAGCGCGCCGCCAACCTCGAAAACTGGCCGCTGTTCGTATGGACGGTCGCCGACGGTTTGAAGCGCGTGCCGCGCACTGACGTGATGACCCAGACTTACGAATTCCAGGACGCGCTGCGGCATATCGACAAGACGCCGCAGAACGGCGTGTACACGCTGATCGATGCGCAGCCGTACTTCGAAGACCCGGTCAACGTGCGGCTCGTCAAGGAAATCGCGCAGGAGTACTACAAGACCGCGCGCACGCTGGTCTTCGTCGGCGCGAACCTCGACCTGCCGGCTGATCTCGCGCACATGAGCGCGCGCTTCAACCTGCCGCTGCCGGACGTCGCGGAAATCCGCGAGATTTTCCGCGAGGAAGCGCAGTTGTGGCAGCGCACGGAAGGGCGCGGCGCGCTGAAGGGCGACCAGCAGGCGGTCGACTTGATGGTGCAGTATCTGGCCGGCATGTGCGAGGAAGACGCGCGGCGCCTGATCCGCGAGGCGATCCGCGACGACGGCATCATAAATTTCGACGATGTGCAGCGCGTGCTGAAGTTCAAGCGCGATTCGCTCGGCCAGGGCGGCCTGCTCGAGTTCGAGATGGACAGCGGCAGCATGAGCGACATCGGGGGCCTCGGCGGCCTGAAACGCTGGCTCGATTTGCGCCGCATTGCTTTCACCGGCGACGCGGCCAAGCTCGGCGTCGATCCGCCCAAGGGCGTGCTGCTGTTGGGTGTGCAGGGCGCCGGCAAGAGCCTCGCCGCCAAGGCGATCGCCGGTTCGTGGAACGTGCCGCTGATGCGGCTCGACTTCGCCGTGCTCTACAACAAGTTTCACGGCGAATCCGAGCGCAACCTGCGTGAGGCGCTGAAGCAGGCCGAGGCGATGGCGCCGTGCGTGCTGTGGGTCGACGAGATCGAGAAGGGCCTCGCGTCCGACGGCGGAGAAAGCGATGGCGGCGTATCGCGGCGCATGCTCGGCACGGTGCTGACCTGGATGGCGGAACGCAGCGCCAAGGTGTTTCTCGTGGCCACCGCGAATGACGTCACGCAGCTGCCGCCGGAACTGCTGCGCAAGGGCCGCATGGATGAAATATTTTTCGTCGATCTGCCGGACACCGCCACGCGCGCCGACATCTTTCGCATTCATCTCAAGAAGCGCAAGCTCGATCCCGCGAAATTCGATTTGTCGCAACTCGCGGTCGCTGCCGCCGGCTTCTCGGGCGCGGAAATCGAGCAGGCTATCGTCGCTGCCATCTACGAAGCACTCGCGACCAAGCAGCCGCTCTCGACTCAGCAGGTGCTCGGCGAAATCGGCCACACGCAACCGCTGTCGGTCGTGATGGCCGAGAAGGTCGGCGCCTTGCGCCAGTGGGCGGCCGGGCGCACGGTGAAGGCGGATTAAACGCCCGTCGCTGCCCGCGTTTGAACTGCAGTGCCGGGTCGCCGGCGCGAAATGGAAATTCGGCCTTTCCCGACGGCGGATTCCGCCCGGACGCGGCCGCCCGACCGGCGTCTCAGGGCCCCGCAATTTGATTACAGTTTAGTCCCGGCTCGGCCGTTAACAGGGCGTCAACCGCTTTTAGCCCAGGATATCCGCTCCCATGACCGGTCAATTGCCATCGGTCGCACCCCGTTTTAAGTGCGCTTTGAAACCCGCTTACCTCGCCCTCGCCGCGGTGGTGGCGGCTTTCGTCGCGCTCAGCGTCTACGTGCTTGACCTTGCCTATCAGCGCCAGGAGCAGGCCGCCTTCGCCACCGCGGACAACCTGACCCGCGTCATCGCCGAGCGGTTGGAGGCCACGCTGCGCCGGGCTGACAATGATCTGCGGGTGTTTGTTGAATTTCTGCCGAAGGGCGCAATGCAGTCTGCGGCGACGTCACGATTCCGGCCGCATTTTGAAGCGCAGTTCCGCGCCCAGCTGGCGCAGTTTCCAGAACTCTCAAGCCGCAACGTCATAGACGCGCACGGTAACAGCCTTTACTACTCCGGCCCCGTCAAGCCGGGAACCAATTATTCAGACCGCGATTGGTTTCGCGCGTTGCGCGACCACCCGCAGACCGAGTCGGTTATTTCAGACGTCATCGCCGCGCGTGCGACCGGCAAGCCGACGCTCGTGATGTCGCGCGCGGTGCGCGATCACAACGGACGCTTTCTTGGCACGGTCAACGCAACCATCAACCTGCAGGTGCTTGGCAGTATGCTTGAATCGCTCGACATCGGGCCCGGCGGACTCATCGTCGTGCGGAAAAAAGGCGTCAACAAGCTCGTTCTGCGTCATCCGCCGCGCCCCGAACTTTTCAACACCACAGTCAACACCGAGACTTACGCGCGCATCAACGCGGGCGAGAAGTTCGGCCGCACCCGGTCGGTTTCGCCGTTAGACGGGATTCCGCGCGCGACGGTGTTTCGCGTGCTGGAGGGCTTCCCGTTCTCGATCAGCGTAGGCATTGCGAAGGACTATTACCTTCAGGAGTGGCGGCGGATCGCCGCAATCACCGGTATCGCGGGCTTCGCGCTGCTCGTCTTTCTGATCGCGTTCGTCGTGATGCGCGTGCGCAGCGAAACGCGCCTTACACGGCTGGCCCGCCAATTGAAGCAGAGCGAGAGCGCGCTGCGCACGAACGAGCAATTTCTGCGTGAAGTCATCGAGTCGATCTCCGACGGCATCCTCGTCGAGGACACCGGCGGGCGGGTGCTCGCGACCAACCGGCGCTTCCATGCCATGTGGCATGTGCCTGCGGTGATCGCCGGTCTGGGTGATCGCCGGCTGTTGAACCGGCATATGGCGATGCTGCTCGAGGACCCGGCCAAGCTGCCGACTTCGGTCGCCGCGTCCGGGAATGGCGACATAGTCAATTTCGCCCCGCTCGAGTTGCGCGACGGGCGCCGCATCGAACCCGATGCGGGCACGTTGCGGCGCGACGGCGAGCTTGCGGGGCGCGTGTGGTCGTTCCACGATGTGACCGAGCGCAAGCGCACGCATCACATGTATCGCAGCATTATCGAATCGTCCGCCGACGCTTTTATCGCGTTCGACGCCGGCCTGCGGATTACCGCGGTCAGCTTGCGCGCAGAGCAGGTATTCGGCTGCGCCGGGGCGGACATAGTCGGCCGCACGCTCGCCGAAACCATCCTGCCCGATGCGGAAGCGGCCGGCGGCATTCTGCAAACGTTGTTGACGGCGGTGCGGGCCGGCGACACCGCAACCATGCAGCGGGTTTGCCGGGTGCAGGCGCAGCGCATGGACGGGCGCGAATTTCCGGCCGAAATCCAGGTCGGCGGATTCGCGATGGGCGACGATTGGCAGTACACGAGTTTTGTCCGCGACATCTCGGCGCGCGTGCTCGCCGAGGAGAAGCTCGCGCAGGCTCAGAAGCTCGAGGCGATCGGGCAGTTGACGGGCGGGCTCGCGCACGATTTCAACAATCTGCTCAACATCATCATCGGCAGCGTCGATTTGCTGGAGCTCGAACGCCGCGACAACCGCGAGTTGCGCGATGCCGCGCTCTCCGCGGCGCGGCGCGGCAGCGAGGTCACGAAATCGCTGCTCGCGGTCGCGCGCCGGACCAAGCTTTCGCCGCGCGAAGTCTGCATCGACGACCTGATCAACGAGATTGCGCCGCTGTTGCACCAGACCGCCGGCAAGCGCGTCACCGTTCATCTCGACGCGGGCAGCGCCGGCGCGCGCGTGCACGTGGACGCGGGCGGGTTCAGCACGGTCATGCTCAACCTCGCCATCAACGCGCGCGATGCGATGCCGCAGGGCGGTGAATTGTTCATCCGCACCACGATCACGGACGGGAAAAAGGCCGCCGGCGAGAGCCGCTCCGTACTGATTGCAGTCACCGATACCGGCTGCGGCATGCCGCCCGAAATCGCGGCGCGCGCGTTCGAACCGTTCTTCACGACCAAGTCGCGCGGCAGCGGCACCGGGCTCGGTCTCGCGATGGCGTACGCGTTCGCGCGCGAATCCGGCGGGACAGCGACCATCGCGAGCCGGCCCGGCGCGGGGACGACGATCGAGCTCACGCTGCCGGCGCTGCGGGTGACTGCGGTGGCAACCACTTCCGCAGCCGTCGCGGCAGAGCGCGGGCGCGGCGAAACGGTCTTGCTTGTCGATGACGAACCGGACCTGGCGCGGGTCGCGCGCCAGTGGCTCATATCGCTCGGCTATCGGGTCGTCGCCGAAACCGACGCGCAACGCGCGTTCCAGCGGCTCGCCGACGAGCCCTTCGATGCGCTGGTGAGCGACGTCGTCATGCCCGGCGGCATCAACGGTGTAATGCTCGCCGAGCGCGCCGCATTCGCCCAGCCGGGTATCGCGATCATGCTGGTATCCGGTTACGCGGACTCGCTGCTCGAGAGCATCCACGGCAAATTCGCCCTGCTGGACAAACCCTACAATCGCGAGCAGCTGGGCGCCGCGCTGCGCGCCGCGCTCGACCGGCGGCCGCACAGCGCGCGCACGCCGCCGCCGATGGCCGAAAAAAGCGCGGCGTGATCACCCCAATGCAACCGAAAGTCCAGACCATGAACACTCAAACCACGAACAGCGAAATGCCGCCGGCCCGTGTCCTCGCGATTGACGACGAGCCGTTCGACCTCATGATCATCGACCGTTACCTGTCGCGCGCCGGCTTCGAGGTCGCGCGCGCCGGCAACGGTGACGTTGCGTGGAAAATGCTGCACGCGCCGGGATGCGAATTGCCGCAGGCGATCCTGCTCGACCGCCAGATGCCGGTCATCGACGGCATCGAGTTTCTCCGGCTGTTGACCGCCGATCCGCTGTTGCGCGACATTCCCGTCATCATGCAGACCGGGCTCGCCGAGCCGGACCAGATTGCCTACGGCATTGCCTGCGGCGCGCGTTATTACCTCGCCAAGCCGTTCACCGGCGAACTGCTGGTCGCGATGGTGCGTTCGGCGGTCAGCGATTACCGCCAAACGAGTGCGTTGCGCGAAGCCGCCACCCAGTTCACGACTGGACGCCAATTGCTGCGCAGCGCGCAGCATGAACTGAGCACTCTCGATGAAGCGAGGAGCCTGGCGACCCACCTTGCGAGATATTTTCCGGAGCCCGCGCGCGTCGTGTCGGGCATCGTCGAAATGATCGTCAACGCCATCGAGCACGGCAATCTCGGGCTGGGTTATGCGGAGAAATCCGCGTTGCTGAAAAGCGCGACGTGGCAAAACGAAGTGGAACGCCGGCTCGCGCTGCCGGAGAATCGCGACAAGCGCGTGCGCACCGACCTCCATCTGCTGGCCGATCGCGTCGTGCTGATCATCACCGACGAGGGCGCGGGTTTCGACTGGCAGCCGTTTCTCGAGATCCAGCCCGAGCGCGTGTTCGACCTGCATGGACGCGGCATCGCGATGAGCCGCCTCATGAGTTTTGATGAGGTCAATTACCGCGCTTGCGGCAACACGGTGGAACTGATTGTCTTCGCGCGACCCGACGCGGGTGCCGGCGAAGCGGCGGCGATGGCGGCCTGAGCGGGCAAGCGCGTCAGAGCCCGCGTCACGCCACCGCGCGCTGCAATTCGGCGATGTCGATCTTGGTCATCTGCATCATCGCCTCCATCGCTTTTTTCGCTTTGGCGGGATCCGCATGGCTCAGCGCCTCGCCCAACGCGGAGGGGATGATCTGCCAGGAGATTCCGAACTTGTCCGTTAGCCAGCCGCAGCGGTTTGGTTCGCCGCCCGCGGAGAGTTTCTCCCACAACTCGTCGACTTCTTCCTGCGTCTTGCAGTCGACGAACAGCGAGATCGCCGGCGTGAATTTGAACGCGGGGCCGCCGTTCAGCGCGTGAAACTGCAGGCCTTCGAGCTCGAAGCTCGCGGACATGACCGTCCCCTTGGGTGCCGGCCCGGCTTCGCCCCAGCGCCGGACTTTGCCGACCTTGGAATTCTTGAATATCGAGACATAAAAATTCATCGCCTCTTCGGCCCGGCCGTCGAACCACAGGAACGGGGTGATTTTTTGCATGTGGTTTTGCTCCTCGTTTTTTCGTAATTCCGATTATCCGCCGCTCAACGCCTGCACGATTGATACATCGTCAGTGTCCGCGAGCACAAGGTTGAGCGTGCGCGCTTCGTCGCCGTTCACGAAGATGCGCATATGACGGCGGATCGCATCCTGCTCGTCGATCATGCGGAAGCGGATGCCCGGAAACTGACGGTCGAGATCAAGGAGCAGCGCGGCAAGCGTCGCGCCATGCGCGGCAACCGTGCGGCGGTCTCCCGTGTACGAGCACAATGCGTCGGGAATGTACACCTTCATCGGCTAGCCGGCCGCCTCGATCGCATAAATTTCCGGCAGGTGGCGCGCGATGCAGGTCCATTGCGCGCCCTCGTTACGGCTCGCCCAAACTTCGCCGCCGGTGGTGCCGAAATAAAGCCCGACCGGGTCGCGAGTATCGCCGCACATTGCCTGCCGCTTTACCGTAAACCAGCCTTGCGCGCGCGGCAGACCCTTGTCCTGCCGCTGCCAGGTTTTGCCGCCGTTCTTCGTCATGTATGCCGCCGGCTTGCCGTCGGGACTCACGCGTGGCCACACCCGCGTGCCATCCATCGGAAACACCCACGCGGTGTTGTCGTCGCGCGGGTGCAAAACGAGCGGAAATCCGATGTCGCCGACTTGCTTCGGCATGCTGCGGCCGATGCGTACCCACGCGCCTTTGCCGTCGCGGCGGTAAATGCCGCAGTGATTTTGCTGATACAGGCGATCGGGATTGGAGGGGCACATGCGCACGCAATGCGGATCATGGAAAGTCGGATCCTTGGCGTCGAAATTGAAACCTTCGACCACTTCCATGCCGTCAATGATGACGCGCCACGATTTGCCGGCGTCGAACGATTCATGCACGCCGCCGCCCGACATGCCGAACAGCATGTGCTTG
>CAZEAX010000137.1:0-10591 GCA_964510405.1 uncultured Streptomyces sp.
ATTCGGAAATCGCGGCCGCGACGGGGCTCTCGCTCGCGCACGTGCGTCGCGGGATGTCGGACCTTTCCGCCAAAGGCGACGTCATGATGTGCCGCTCGATCCGCTTCAAGGACGGCAAGCAGATCGAAGGCATGAGCTGCAGGGTATCGGGATATATTCCGCCGGCCGCTCCGGGCAGGAAAGCCAAGGCGCACAAGCCTTAATCGGGGTACGTGCATCAACGCAGCCGGCGTGAACCGCCGGTTGCGTCAGAGTTTGGGAATACGCAACGTCTTGCTGATCATCAGCGTTCCCGACGCGGCGAACAGCAGCGCCAGCGGATGCAAATCCCACGGGCCGCCGGCCCACACCCCGCCGTAGAGGTTCCCGCCCAGGCGGTCGGTCCACGCGAGCAGCGCCAATACGCCGATCAGCAGCACGCTGGTCGGAATCGGCGTGCCTTCGAAATAGGCTACCTTGTCGCCGCCCTGCGATAGCGACTCGGCGGTCACGTTGTAGCGCGCGAGTCGGCTCACGCCGCAGCATACGAAGTAAATCAATATCGCCACGTCCCAGCCGCCGCGCAAGCCGGCGGCAAAGCCGAGTGCGGCGGGCGCGACGCCGAACGAGATCACGTCGGCCAGCGAATCGAGTTCGCGGCCGAGCGCCGAATGCGTGTGCCGCCACCGCGCGATGCGGCCGTCGAGCACGTCGAATATGAACGCCGCAGGCGCCATCGCGGCTGCGGCCAGGAAATGGGCGACTGATGAGTTGCCGACGTAAATCATCGCAAGAAAAATCGTCGCCACCCCGCACGCCGCATTCGCGAGCGTGAAAAAATCCGCGAGATGAAATTCCCGCACCATCGTGAAATGTTTGCGCACGATGCGGTCGGGTCGTGGGGATTGCTGCATGTCGTAACCTCGCGCTATGCCGTGCCGTTACGCGGAATCGGGAAAACCCGCGGGACCACGCGCATTTCAAGCTGCGGTTCGATTGTCCATGCGCCGCGCCGCGCTGTATGTGCGCCACGGCACAGTCAGATTAAATTCACGCAGAAGCGGTGCCTGCGCCGGCGCATCGGCCGGCGCGCCGGTATCGAATTAATCGACCGCCATGCCGGACTGCTTGACGATCGTGTGCCAGAGCGCGATCTCTTTCGCGATGCGCTCGCCGAGCTCGGCGGGCGTGCCGGGCGTCGGATCCGCGCACTGGTCGGTGATCGACTGCTTGACGCCGGGTGAAGCCACGATGCGGTTGATCTCGGCGTTGAGCTTCGCGACGATTGCCGCCGGCGTAGCGGCCGGCGCGATGAGGCCCTCCCAGTCGTAGATCTCGAAGCCGGGATAGCCGCTTTCGGCGATCGTCGGTACCTGCGGCATCAGCGTCAGGCGCTGCGCGCTCGTGACGCCGAGCGCGCGCAGCCGTCCCGACTTGATGTGACCGAGCGCGGGCGGGCCCGGAATGAACATGATCGCTAGCTGGCCGCCGATCACGTCGGAGAGCGCGGGCGCGGCGCCTTTGTACGGCACGTGCACGAGGTTTATTCCGGCGACGCTCTTGAAGCGCTCGGTCGTCAGATGCAGCAGGCTGCCGTTGCCCGCGGACGCATACGACAATTCGCCGGGCCGCGCTTTGGCCAGCGCGACGAGTTCGCGCACCGACTTCACCGGCAGTGACGGATGCACGACGAGAAAACTCGGCAAGAGCGCAACCAGCCCCACCGGCGTGAAGTCCTTCTCGGTGTCGTAAGGCAGCTTTTTATGCAGCGCCGGATTCGCGCCGAACGCGATGTTGGCCATCAAGAGCGTGTAGCCGTCGGCCGCCGCGCGGGCGACGAGCTCGGTGCCGATCACGGTGCCCCCGCCGGGCCGGTTGTCGACGAGCACCTGCTGGCCGAAAGTGTCCGGCATTTTGGCGGCAACGGTGCGCGCCATGATGTCGACGCCGCCGCCGGGCGGATACGGCACGATGATGCGGATGGGCTTGGCGGGGAAGGTCTGCGCGTGAAGCGCAGTGAGGCACAGGCACGCGAGCGCGGCGGCCATGCTGCGGCACAGGACGGATTTCATGCTGGGTTCCTCCGGGTGAAATCTCCCGGCGATTTTACCCTGCGTACGCCCTTTACGCCGGGCGCTTCAATTCGATGCCGAATTCTTCCCGCATGACCTTCGCGATACTCTCGAAGCACGCGCCCGCGCGCTGCACCCGAAAGGTCGAGAAGTCGATCATCGTGCTCGAGAGGCCCTGCGGATTGTGGTGCGCGCACAGGCCGTAGTCGGTTTCGACGTCGGCGATCGCGCGCAGTTCGGGATCGACGTCCTCGAGCCGGTACTTGGTGCCCGACAGCGAAACGTTGGCAGAAGACCCGACGCACACGACGCCGTTGGCGAGCGCGAGATCCGCGATCGCATTGCGCAATTCGCCGGCGTTGAGCAGGATGTTGAGAGTTTCGCTTTTGACCGCGTTCTTGTGCACGAACGGATCGAGGGTCGCGAGCAGCGGATGATCTTTGCGGTACGGCGCGATCACGGCGAGCGGCAGATCATGATCGTGCGTGATCCGGCGCACCATTTCGCGCTCGCGCGCGCCGAGGATGTGCAGCGATTCGTGCAGCGCGTGATTGCCGAGCAGCCCCGTCGGCTTGTCGAAGCTGCGCCGCTTCGTCGCATAAATGCGGCGCACCGCGTCGGCGGTATGCGCAAGCACCGCATAACCCACGTCGAGGTGGATGATCGCAATGCCGCCGCTGCGCACCGCCTCGAACACGCGCCGCGCGTCGGCGGCAATATCCCTGCCCGTGATTTTGACCGGCATGCGACTGCGCGCCTTAGCGCGCTGCCGCCACGGCGTAACGCGCCCGCATTTTCTCCGCGGCGCGTGCCATGTTGGCGAGCTTCGCTTCGGCAACCGCCGAGGAGGTCACCGGGTTGTCGGCGAACGTCGCAAAACCGCAATCCGGATTGATGAGGACACGGTGCGGGCCCAACACCGCAACCGCCGCTTCGAGCTTCGCGACGATCTCGTCGACCGTTTCCACGCGATCCAGTTTCTGGTTGACCACACCCACGCCGACGCGGCGGTCGGCGGGCAGGTTCTTCAATACGTCCATCTCGCCCGCGCGCGGCGTGCACAGTTCCAGGAAATAAGTGCCGACGTTGAGCGCGCGCAGGGTTTCCAGCAGCGGCTCGTAGTTTCCCGAGAGGCAGGTCGATTCGTCGGTGGTCCAGTTGCCGCGGCAGATATGCACGGCGGTGCGGTCTTGCGGAAAGCCCGCGACGACTGCGTTCAGCAATTCACGTGCAAAGGCGAGCTCGACCTGCGGATCGCCTTTCTCCGACAACGCGCCGCACATGAACGAGCGTTGCGTCTTGGCGCCCGTGAATACGACTTCCGTCAGCACCGGCTCGTCGAACTGGACCAGCGCAGCGCCGCCGGCGAGCAGGAACGCGAGTTCTTCGCGCAGCACGCGCACGACATCGGTGGCGAGGTCTTCGCGCGTCGCATAAGCGCGGTCGGAAATGCATTCCATCCACATGGTGCGCGACAGCAGGTACGGTCCCGGCAGCGCGATTTTCACGGGTTTCCGGGTGAGTTTTTTTACGAATTCGAGTTCGTGCACCGCGAGCGGTTTCGATCTGCCGAGCGGCCCGAACACGGCCGGATGGCGGACGTCGCCCGCCGGCACGTCGAGTGCGCGCAGTTCGCGCTCGAATTCCTCGGGATCATCGACCAGCGGCAGCAAATCCGTGAGCGGGATCAACTGGCAGTTGTCGAGGATGCCGGCGACGAAACTCGAGTAGCTGTCGCGGCGCTGCTCGCCGTCGGTGACGACATCGACGCCGGCGCGCAATTGGGCTTCGACCACCAGACGCACCGCATCGTCGGCGGTCGCCTGGAAGTCTGCGTCGGACAGCCGGCCTTCCATGTGCTCGTGCATCGCGCTCAACATCCAGCGCGGGCGCGGCCAACTGCCGATGCCCATGACGGAAAATGGTTCGATGCGCGGCGCGGGTTGAGGCGCGGGCAGCGTCGTCGGAATGACGACCGGCTTCATCGCCTGAACCTGCGGCGTCAGGGCCGGTTGTTGACTCGGCGCCTGCCTGCGCTCGGCCATGGCGCCCTTGCAAACGAGATAACTGCGCTGGCGGCCGTCCTCGATCATCGACACCAATTCGTTCTTGGTCATCCTGCACCACGCCGGCAGGTCTTCCTTCACCGACGTATCGGTCGACAGGATTTCGAGCAGGCCGCCGCGATCGAGCGGATCGATGTGCTTGCGGATCAGCAACAGCAGCCCGTTGCCGCAATCCAGATCGCCGCCGTCGAAGCTCACGTCGGCGGCATGCGGATGGCGGGTCACGGGTTCCATATGTTGTTGTCCGAACGCTGCGCTACTTGAATGCGGAACGCGGTTGCCCCTTGATCTCGCCCAGCGGCGCCTTGGCTTTCAACTCGGCGAGCGCGCGTTTCAACGGTGCGTCGTTGATTGCGGTCGGCGGCATGTCGCCGCGGTCGATCGCCTTGATCTGGTACAGGAATGCATAGCCGCGCTTCATGAGGTCGAGCACTTCGGCATCGAACACCATCTTGCCGACGTAGTTGACCGGGTCGCCGCCGATCAGCGGCGGGTTGACTTCATAGAGCGCCGACCACACGGTCTGCTCGTTGTAGCCCGTCAGTTCCTGCGCCAGGATTTTGGCGGTCTCGCGCGGATTCTCGATCATGAAGCGCACCGCCTCGATTTCCGCTTTGATCCAGCCCGCCGCGGCTTCGGGGTTCTTGTCGATGAAATCCTGGCGCATCAGCGTGAAGTCGGCATCGGGTACGTTGTACGGCGCGCCCGTCGAAATATAGCGCGCATATCCCGACTCGACCATCCGCCGCGCATGCGGTTCCCACATCATCGCCGCGTCGAGTTTTTTCGCTTCGAAATTGGAGGCGATCACTTCGATCGGCGTGTACACGAGTTCCGAGGGCTTGAAGGCGCCCTTGGCGATCATGGCTTCGACCGACGCGTTCGCGCAGGTTCCGCGGTGCACGGCAAACGGCTTGTTCGACAGCCACGCCATCGCGTCGGCATGGCTTTTGAATTGGGGCGCATCCGCGCGCACGACGATTTTCGGGCAGTTCTGGCCCTTGGAATACATCGGGACCGACACCAGCCGGATGTCGCCGATCGCGCCTTTCGTCGTCGCGACGAGCGAGGGCATGTCGCCCATCGTGCCGATCTGCATGCGGTCGGCGAGCATCGCATTGATCATGGGCGGGCCGGTCAGGTGCGGCTCGAAGCGGACAGTGCTGCCCGGCGGCAGGTATTTCTTCCAGAGTTCCTTGGCCTTGATGATCACGCCGTTCCAGCCGCCGGTCCAGTACGGATGGTAGCCGTAGGTTATGTTCACCGGCTCCGCGGCATCGGCGACGCCCGCAACTGCGAGCAGCAGCACCGCGCCCACCCATTTTGAATTGTTCTTCCTCACGTTCTCTCCTTGGGCTTTTAACTTCGGCCGCTATGTTACCTCGAATGCTCCGGACTCGTTGAGAATCGCGGTCGCGCGCCGCTTGATTTCGAGATAGCGCTCGGTCTCCATCGTCTCGAAAGTGCGCGGATGCGGCAGGTCGATTTCCATCGACTCGATGATCCGCCCCGGCGACGCGCTCATGAACAGCAACTGGTCGGCGAGGAATATCGCCTCCTCGAGTTCCGACGTGATGAACAGCGTCGTCGAGTGCGTGCCTTCGAAGAGCTGCATGTAGTACTCCTGCATCAGTTCGCGCGTCATGACGTCCAAGCCGCGGAACGGCTCGTCGAGTATCAGGACTTTCGGCTGGTTGATCAGCGCCTGTGCGATCTCGGCGCGCCGCTTCATGCCGCCGGACAACTGCTGCGGGTAGCGGTCGCCGAATTCGGCGAGGCCGAAGCGGGCCAGCAGACTCTCGGCTTCGTCGCGCGTTTCTGCGCGGCTCATCGCGCCGCGCGCGAGCGGTCCGAACATCACGTTCTCGACGACCGTCATCCACGGCCACAGCGCGGTTTCCTGGAACACCAGCATGCGATCGGGACCTGCGCCATGCACCGGCGCGCCGCCTATCTTCACGGTGCCCGCGTCCGGTTCCAGGTAGCCCGCGAGCAGGTAGGCGAGCGTGGACTTGCCGCATCCCGAGGGGCCCATGAGCACCGTGAGCTTGCCCGGCGCGACGGTGAACGAACAATCCGCGAGCGCGACGGTGTGCCGGCCATTCGCCTGCGCGAAATGCTTGGCGAGGCCGGCGACTTCCAGCAGGTCCGTCTGCGCGTTCGAAATTGAGTTGTCGCTCATCGCTTGAGCCTCAATTGCGCCAGGGCGCCAACCGGCGTTCGATCCACGCGATCGCGAGCGCCGACAGATAGCCCGCAAGGCCGATGCTGACCATGCCGATAATTACCACCGTCGAGGTGTGGCTTACATAGCCTTCCCAAGTGAGGCGGCCCAGCCCGTTGTCACCGGCGATCATCTCCGCCGCGATCACCACGTTCCACGTCACCGCCATGCCGAGCGTCATGCCGACGCCGATTGCCGGCAGGACCGAGGGCAACACGATGCGGCAGAAAATCCGCAAGTCGGAAGCTCCCAGCGAGCGCGCGAGCCACACATGCTCCGGACGGATGCTGCGCACGCCGTCGAACACGTTGATGGCGATGATGAAAAACGCGCCGATGAAAGTGATGAACACGATCGAAAACTCGTGCGTCGGCCAGAACAGGATCGACAGCGGCACCCACGCCAGCGGCGGTATCGGCCGCAGGAGTTCGACGACCGGAAACACCAGCTCGCGAAAACGCTCGCGCGTGCCCAGCAGCAGGCCGAGTGGAATTCCCAGCAGCTGCGCGGCGAGAAATCCCAGCATGACGCGGCGGAAACTCGCAACCCATGACTGCCAGTAATTTTCGTTCGCCGCATACTTCGACCAGAATACGGCGAGCGATTCGAGCGGCCCGGGTATCGTGGCAAGGCCCGGCACTTTAAAGCGCACGAGCAATTCCCACAGCACGAGGAAGCCGCTCACGGCGAGAGCGCCGCGCCAGTTGATGCGCGTCGACAGCGGGCGCGGCGTACTGACTGCCATCACGCCAGCTCCCGCTCGCCGCGTTCGAAGGCTTTTTTCGCTTCCTCGTGGACGTCCTCGGCGACCTGGCGCTTCAAGTCGAGATAGGCCTGGGAGGCCAGCATGTCGAGCGTGCGCGGACGCGGCAGGTTCACGCGCAGCGCGCGCTTGATGTGCCCAGGGCGCGTGGTCATCACGTAAACGGTGTCGGCGAGGTAAATGGCTTCTTCGAGATCGTGCGTAATGAACAGCACCGTCTTTGGATAAAGTGCGTGCACGTCGAGCAGGTGACGATGCATGACCGTCTTCGACACCGTGTCCATCGCGCGGAACGGCTCGTCGAGCAGCAGCACTGCAGGCTCGTTCATCAGCGCGCGCACGATCTCGACCCGGCGCTGCATGCCGGACGAAAGCTGCGTGGGGAAACGCTCCGCCGCCGTGTGCAGCCCGCCGCAGACGCGCAGCATTTCCATGGCTTTCTTGCGCGCGTCGTCCACCGGCAGCACGCGCTGGCGCGTGGGCCCGTAGATCACGTTGTCCAGCACGTTCATCCACGGAAACAGCGCGCCGTTCTGAAATACGACCACCCGGTCAGGTCCCGGCGGCGGAGAAAGGTCGCGATTGGCAAACGGCTTGCCGTCGAGCAGGATTTCGCCGTCGGTGAGGCCGTCGAATCCCGCGATGATGTTGAGCAGCGTGCTCTTGCCGCAGCCTGAAGGACCGACGATCGCTGCAAATTCGCCGGGCGCCACGTTCAGGCTGCATTCATCGAGCGCCACCACGGCGGCGCCGCGCGGATCGTAGGTCTTGCCCGCGCGCCGGATCGACAAGCCGCCCCGCAATTCGCTCCCCGGCGCAGTCATCGCGCAACCCCCATCGTTTCAAGCCGCCAGCGCATCAGCCGGTTGCCGACTTCGCGGATGACCGCGCTGGAGATGAAGCCCATCAAACCGAGCGTGCCCATCGCGATGACGATGGTCGGATACTGGATCAGACTGTACGCATCCATGATGAGAAAGCCGAGCCCGTACTGCGCGGCGATCATTTCCCCGGCGGCCAGCGAGAACCAGGCGGCGCCCATCGCGATCTGCAGGCCGGTGAAGATTTGCGGCAGGGCGCCCGGAATGATGACGTCGAGCAGCACGTCGCGACCCGAAGCGCCCAGGCAGCGCGCCGCGCGTATGTGGTCGGGATCGATCGACTGCACGCCGACCAGCGTGTTCAACGTCGTCGCAAAGAACGCGACGAGGAAAGTGACAAATACCACGGCGACCTCAACGCCCGGCAGCAGCAGTATCGCCAGCGGTACCCATGCGAGCGGGGGAACCGGCCGCAACAAGCCAACGAGCGCCGACGCATATGCGTTGAAGCGGCGGCTCCATCCCATCAAGATGCCGAGCGGGATGCCGCAGCCGACCGCCAGCGCGAACGCGGCCCACGCGCGCAGCGTGCTCGCGAATATATGCTTGTAATAGGCGGCCGAGAAAATCGAGATGCCGTAAGCCGGTTGCGGCGACAGCCATTCGTGGATGACGCCCCACGGGTCGGGCATGCGCGTAAAGGCTTTCAGCGGCACCCACTTGACGCTCGCGTACCAGACCGCCAGCGCAAGTGCGTACCCGGTCAGCATCAACCAGAATTTTCGCGATCGCAGTACGGATTTCATCGTTGTTTGTTCATCTTCGGTTTGACGTCTCATGCGCCGGCACGCGGGCGGCGGCGAAGCCGGACCGCCGTTTTTTTGATTTTGCGTGGATCGCCGCGCATTAATTCCGGGGCCTGCTGTGCGCGGCCTTGTCATTGTACACGGTGTATGCGGCCATTCTTCCAGACCGGCTTGACCCGCCGTCAGTTGATCATGCCCTGGAGTTCGGCGCTGCCGTACAGTTTTGCGGCCAGCGCAGTATCGAACCTGGCGGCTTCGACATCGACAACGAGGCGGCCGCGCGCAAGTCCGACAATGCGGTCGGCGTAGGTCTGGGCAAAATGCATTTGATGCAGGCTGCACACGACGGCGACGCCGTCGCGGTGGCAGATCCCGCGCAACAGGTCGAGTATTTCCGAACCGATCTTCGGGTCGAGACTCGCCACAGGTTCATCTGCGACGATCGCGTCCGGTTGCTGCGCGAGTGCGCGTGCAATCGCGACACGTTGCTGCTCTCCTCCGGAGAGCGTGTCGGCGCGCTGCCCTGCTTTGTCGAGCAGTCCGACGCGGTCGAGGCAATCGAGTGCGAGCAAGCGGTCGTTACGCTCGAAGCGCCGCACCCAGCCACGCCACGCCGGCACGTGACCGAGGCGGCCGGCGAGCACGTTGTCTAGCGCGGAGAGACGGCTCACCAGATTGAATTGTTGGAACACGACCGCGACATGCCTGCGCTCGCGCCCGCGCAGTTGCGTGACGTCGAGATCGCCCGCCCTCACGGTGCCGCGGTCCGGCCTGAGCAAACCGGTCATGCAGCGGAACAGCGTGGTCTTGCCGGCACCGTTGGGACCGAGCAGCGCGACGAATTCGCCGGCGGGCACCTTGAAGCCGATGTCCGCGAGTGCGGATTTGCCGTTGTAGGATTTTGCAAGCCCGGCAACTTCCAGCCGCGCCGTCGCCGTGCCCGGCGCATTCATATCAGCTTCCTGCGCAGCCAGCCGCTCAGCTGGTCGAGTGCGGTAACGACGATGAGGATCACGGCGATGATGGTAAAGAGGCGGGCGAAATCGAGCAGGTCCATGCTGTTCTTCAATTCCTGCCCGATGCCGCCGGCGCCGACGACGCCGAGCACAGTCGACGCACGCACATTGAATTCCCACCAGAACAGCGTCGTTGACAGCATCACCGGCGCCACGTCCGGCACCAGCGCGTAAGCGATTGCGGTCAAGCGTCCCGCACCGGTAGTTTCGACCGCATGCAGCGGTCCGAGCGGCGCGCTTTCGATATGGTCGGCAAAAAATTTCGCCGCACTGCCCCAGGTGTGCAGCGCGATGCCGATGACGCCTGCGAACGGCCCGAGGCCGACGGCGGCGACGAACAGCAGTGCAAACACGAAAGAATCGATGCCGCGCAACGCGTTGAGAAACCAGCGCGCCGGATAGTACAATGAACGGAACGGCGTGATGTTGCGGCTGGCGAGCAGCGCCATCGGGATCGCCAGCAGCGTGGCTGCCGTCGTTCCGATCGCGGCCATCGCCACCGTTTCAGCCGTGCGTTGCAGGAACAGCGGCAGCTCGCTGATCGCCGGCGGCCACGCCTGGGCGATCCAGTGCCCGAGCTTGGGCAGTCCCGTCGCGAGCTTGGCGGGATCGATCTGGGCAAGCCGCCAGCTGACTATATAGAAAGCAACAATGGCCGCCGCCACCGCCCAGAAGCGCAGACGGTGAAAGCCCCATCGCCTCTGCTCTACTTCGATGGCGGCCAGCGCCGTTTCCGCCGCGGAGCTTTGCGTCATGCGCGAGCCGCTCCCGTGACCTTCAGATCACGCCTTGGGCTTGATCTTGCCGACCGCGAGGCCTGCCTTCTCGATTGGCGCATAGTACT
>CAZEAX010000138.1:0-10540 GCA_964510405.1 uncultured Streptomyces sp.
GGCGAGCTCCTGCATGCGCCGAAAGAGTTCGTGCTGGCCATGTCGTACAACCCCGGTTATCAAAGCGTGCTGAAGGAGTTGAAACAGAGCACGCGGCAGCGCTTTGTGGCGATCGAATTCACTTACCCGCACGCCGCGCTCGAGAAAAAAATAGTCATTGCGGAAACCGGGATCGATCCGGCGCTCGCAGATCAGCTCATCCGCCTGGCGGAGATGACGCGCAATCTCAAGGGCAACGGCCTTGATGAAGGCGCATCGACGCGGTTGCTGGTCCACGCCGGCAAGCTCATCGCGAAAGGCATACCTGCACGCACCGCGTGCGCCGGCGCGGTCGCCGCAGCGCTGACCGACGATCCGGACATGTTGCGCGCGGTCAATGAACTCGCCAGTTCCCTCTTCTAGTCCGGCCGGGAAGCTT
The DNA here is from genome assembly GCA_964510405.1 of uncultured Streptomyces sp. Classification (GTDB taxonomy): domain Bacteria; phylum Pseudomonadota; class Gammaproteobacteria; order Burkholderiales; family SG8-41; genus PALSA-1004. Next base: position 419 of record CAZEAX010000138.1, read on the forward strand.
TCAGCGGCGCAGCTGGAAGAACGGCTCGACGAGTCGCTCGATCCGGTGCTGTCGTCGCGCCGCACGGCGCAACCGCTGGCGGCCGCGCTCGCGCCCCTCTCCCGCGACCTGCAGGATTTCGCGCTGCACTGGGTCGCCGTCATAGCTCGCACCAGCGGCGAGCTTGCCTTTCAGTTTGCGACGCTAGCACCCGACGTCCTGCGCCAATCCGATCCGGTATCCGCCGAGTCGTGGATTATTCACGCGATGGACACCTTCGACCGCGAGGGCCTGTATCGCGGCAGCTCCGAACTCAAAAATGTCGATGCGTTCATGCTCGCGTCGCGCCACAATTCCAATGCGGTCGCATTCGAGGAGGCGGGCAACGTGCTCGGACTGTTCATTTGCGGATTGGCCGGCCGGCCGCTCAAGCTCGAAGTCGCAAACGAAGCGTATACCGATACCGAAACGCTGCACCTGCCCGCGCGTATTTTCGCGCGCGCCTCGCGCGAACAGAATTTTCTGCTATACAAAGCGCTGGCGACGCATTTGTGGGCGCAATCGCGTTACGGCACATTCAATGTAGATCCCGCGGACAAACTCGCGACATTCGCCGACCCCGCGCGCGCGCGCGCCCTCTACAACTATCTCGAAACCACCCGCCTGGACGCCATCATCGCGCGCGAACTGCCGGGGCTCGCGCGCGAGCTCGCCGACTTGCGGGACGGCGCCGAAGCGCCGCCGGAATGCGCGCTCCTGCGCGAGCCGGCTGCCACCGCCGCCGACAGCCTCGCGCTGGTGGAAGCGCTGTATGAGAACTTCGAACCGCCGACATTAAGCTATATGGGAGTTCTGCATCCCGAGATCGCGCAAGCGGTGCGCGCATCACGCGTCGCTCGTGAAAAAAAGGAATTGCAGGCGGAACTTGCCAAATTACTGCCGGAAAACTCCGGCAGCGCCGACACGCAACCGGCAGATGGGGCGTCGCACTACTCCGTGATTGCGACCGAGTCGGGCAGCACGCCCGACAACTTCGAACTTGTCCTCGACGGGTCGCCCGTGACACCGCCCGGGCACGTAAACGATCTGATGCAGTCGATCACGCAGGATCTCGGCGAGATACCCGATGACTATCTCGTTACCGACAGCGACGGCGTCTATCGGGACAACAGCACGGAAGTAGAAAAAACCGCCGCTGTACGGGAAGAGACGAATTCCGAGGCCGGCGCGCGCTTCTACAACGAATGGGACTATAAACGCCGCCACTACCGCAAAAACTGGTGCGTATTGCGCGAAGCCGACGTCAAACCGGGCGACCCCGACTTCATCGACACGACGCTTAAGCGCTATGCCGTCCAGGTCGGTCAACTGCGCCGCACGTTCGAGATGCTGCGCGGCGATGACAAGTGGCTCAAAAAACAGGCGGCCGGCGACGACATCGACCTCGACGCAGTGATCAACGCGTATGCCGACCTGAGTTCCGGCCGGGAATTGCCCGAGCAGCTCTTCCAGCGCCGCCTCAAGGTGGAGCGCGACATCGCGGTCATGTTCATGGTCGACATGAGCGGATCGACGAAAGGCTGGATCAATGAAGCCGAACGCGAATCGCTCGTCATGCTGTGCGAGGCGCTCGAAGTGCTTGGCGACCGCTATGCGATTTACGGTTTCTCCGGCATCACCCGCAAACGCTGCGAGATTTATCGCATCAAGCGCTTCGCCGACCGTTATGACGACGCGGTGCGCGGGCGCATCGCCGGCATCCTGCCGCAGGACTATACGCGCATGGGCGTCGCGATCCGGCATCTCTCCGCCCTGCTCAACGGCGTGGACGCGCGCACCAAGCTGCTGATCACGCTGTCCGACGGCAAGCCGGACGACTACAGCGACAACTACCGCGGCGAGTACGGAATCGAAGACACGCGCCAGGCGCTGATCGAGGCGCACCGCGGCGGCATCCACTCGTTCTGCATAACGATCGACCGCGAAGCGCGCGAGTACCTGCCGCGCATGTACGGTGCGGTAAACTACACGGTGATCGAGGACGTCGCGCGCCTGCCCCTTAAAGTCGCCGACGTCTACCGTCGGCTGACAACGTAACTCGCGCAGGAGACGAAAACCATGCAAAGAGACTCCGACCGCATTCCGAAAAACGTACTGGGCGGCCTGCTGCAGACCTGCAGCGAGCGTCCGCTTACCGGCTTCTTCCGCGACGGTTGCTGCAACACCAACGACGAAGACGTCGGCGCGCACGTCGTGTGCGTGCGCGTGACCCGCGAGTTTCTCGAATTCAGCGCCGCGCGCGGCAACGACCTGACCACGCCGCACCCCGAGTTCGGTTTTGCCGGCCTGCGACCGGGCGACCGCTGGTGCCTCTGCGCCCTGCGCTGGGCCGAAGCCCTGCAGGCGGGTGTCGCGCCGCAACTCGTGCTGGCGGCGACGCATGAAGCGATGCTCGAATACGCACCGCTCGCGGAACTCAAGAAATACGCGATCGACCTGAATTAAATCCGCGGCGCGGGCAGCGTGCCGGCGCCATCCGTGTTGAAGCACGCGCACAACGGGTGCAAAATGACGCTGCGCAAATACGGGGGGCGCGGTGGCCGACTTGTCGCGGCTGATCCCGATGTTTAGTATTGATCGCGCAACCACCACGAGGAGCACAGAACATGGCAGTCGACGAAAACAAGACCCGCGTGACCATCCTGACCGGCACCTACCGGATCAAGGGCTATATCGATTTGCTGCCCGGCGCGCGCGTCACCGACTACATGGCCGAAGCCCGCGGTTTTATTGCCGTCACGGAAGCCGAAGTTTGGGAAGTCGTCGGCCGCCAGGTTTTCACCGCGCCGTTCGTCAACGTGAACCGGGACCATATTCAGATCATCGCACCGGGCTCGCACTAAGCGAGCGCCGGGGCGCAACATTGCGGTTCCGGCAGCACGCATTTATGCTTTCGCTGCCGCACATAAGGCAAACCGAATCCAAGGGAGGAAACATGAAACGCCATACCGCAGTTCTCGCGCTGAGCGCCGTGTCGTTGCTCATCCCCGCCGGCGCCGCCCATGCGCAGCAGGGCTACGGCAGCGGATTGAATCTGGAACTCGCCCGCAAATGCATCGCCGCGGCGGAAGCGGAGGCGAAGAAAAACAGCTGGGCAATGGCCATTTCTATCGTCGATGACGGCGGGCACCTGATGGCGTTCGCGCGCATGGATGACACGCAGATCGCGAGCGTGCGCATCTCGATCATGAAGGCGCGCGCCGCCAATAATTTCAAGCGTCCGACCAAGGTTTTCCAGGACCGCGCGGCGACCGATGTTGCGGTGCTGGGACTACCCGGCGCGATCACGAGCGAAGGCGGACTGCCGCTGGTGGTCGACGGCAAAATCATCGGCGCGGTCGGCTCGAGCGGCGGCACGTCCGCACAGGACGGCCAGGTGTCGAAAGCCTGCGCGGAAAATATCGGCAAACTTTGAGACGACGACCGGCGACGGCGGACTACTTGTCCAGCCACTTCAGCAGCGGCTTCCAGTCATCGAGGTCTTTTTCGTTCAGGTAGTACGGCAGGTCGAATAGCGACTTGCCCTGGAAGGCGGCGTTCGGATAGACCTGCGCATCGCGCAGATAAGTCAGCACGGGCAGATCGAATTGCTTGATAAATGCCTCGAGCGTGGCGGCCGCTTTGGTGCGCGCATCGACACGCATGCCGACGATCCCCAGAAAGCTTTTACCCTTGCGCAGCAGATGCTCTTCGTGCAGCGCCGCGATGAAATTGCGCGTCGCCGCCATGTCGAACAATGAAGGCTGCACGGGCATCAGCACTTTATCGACAGGCTTGATCGCGCGTTCAAGGTTCTTGCCGTGCAGCGCGGCCGGCGTATCCATGATGAGCCAGTCGTGCTTGCGCTTCTGCTTGTCCGACGGCTCGTCCTTCGGATCGAGGCTGTGGATTGCCGGCAGTTCCGGCGAACGCAGAGCGAGCCATTCCAGCGACGATTTCTGGCGATCGAGATCCCACAGGACGACGGCATCCCCGCGGTGGGCCAATGCACCGGCCAGATTCGTCGATAACGTCGTTTTGCCGCAACCGCCTTTGGGATTGGCCACCAGGACCGTGCGCATGATGCGGCGCCTCGCGCGCTAGTTGAGCGTCGGGCGCGCGGCCTCGTCCACCGGTTCGTCCGGCGCCTCTGCAGATTCAACGGACTCATCCAAGTCCTCCGCATCTTGCGCGACAAGTTCGCCGCCGATTTGCGCGCCGTCGGTAACCGTATCGACGAGTTGCCCCAGATCATCGAGCGGCGGCAACTCGGTCAAAGAGCGCAGGCCCAAATCGTCAAGAAACTGGCGCGTCGTCGCAAAAAGCTCCGGACGCCCCGGCACCTCGCGGTTACCTACGGCGTCGATCCAGCCGCGCGCCTGCAATGCCTTGATGATGTTAGCCGATACGATGACGCCGCGGATGTCTTCGATATCGCCGCGCGTGACCGGCTGCTTGTAGGCGATGATCGCGAGCGTCTCCATCACCGCGCGCGAGTAACGCGGCGGCCGCTGCGGGTTGAGGCGATCGAGGAATTTCGTGTATTCGGGGCGCGCGCGAAACCGCCAGCCGCTGGCAACATTGATGAGTTCGACGCTGCGCCCGCCCCAATCCGACGCGAGCTCGGTCAGGATATTGCGCAGCACGTCGCTGCCCAGTTCCTCGTCGAACAGCTTCTTCAGGTCCGTCAGCTGCAACGGTTCGGCGCTCGTGAGCAGCGCGGCTTCGAGCACGCGCTTTACTTCCTGCAGGTCAAACGACGGTGAGTCCATGGGCGGATTTTACGTAAATCGGTGAGTAAGGTTCTTGTTGGGCGATCTCGATCAGGGTCTCGCGTGCGAGCTCGAGGATGGCGAGGAAAGTCACGACCAGTTTGGGCACGCCTTCGCCGGTGCTGAACAATTGCGTGAATTCGATCAGCTTCACGTCCTGCAGGCGCCGCAGTATCGCACTCATGTGTTCGCGCACCGACAGCTGGTCACGCGTCACGCGGTGATGCTGGTTGACGGTCGCGCGCTGCAAGAGCCACATCCACGCCTGGCGCAAATCCTCGGGATTCACGCCCGGCAGCGCCTGTGCGACCGCCTTGTCGATCCATACCTGCACGAGTTGAAAATCGCGGCCGGCCTGCGGCAGCTCGTCGAGCTTGTGCGCCGCCCGTTTCATCTGTTCGTACGCGAGCAGGCGGCGCACGAGTTCCGCGCGCGGGTCGAGTTCTTCCTGCGGGCCGGCCGCCGGCCGCGGCAGCAGCATGCGCGACTTGATCTCAATCAACGTTGCCGCCATGACGAGATAATCACCGGCAAGTTCGAGGCTTTTCTGCCGCATGATCTCGACGTATTCGAGATATTGCGCGGTCAGCCGCGCCATCGGAATGTCCAGCACGTCGAGATTGTGCTTGCGGATCAGGTACAGCAGGAGGTCCAGCGGGCCTTCGAACATGTCGAGGAATATCTCGAGCGCGTCCGGCGGGATATATAAATCCTGCGGGAGTTCGAGCAGCGGCTCGCCGCGGTAGGTGGCAACGGGTGCCGCCGGCGGGGTTTCTGCGGCTTCGATCATGCGGGCAACTGGGGAGAGACTGCGCCGCGCCGCCCGTCTTCCGGGCTGGATTTGCGGCACACTTCATTGAGGAATCTCGGCATGCGGCATTTTAGCGCGATTTGCGCATGAAACCTATGGCTTCGGCGCCCACGGGGGCGAGCCCGTTGCCTGACGCCGCAATGCGCGGCCGGCCGCGTGCCCGGGGCGCAGATCAGCCGTAATCGAGCCCCATGACGCCACGCACGTCGCGCATGGTTTCCTCGGCCAGTTTTTGTGCTTTTTCGCAGCCGTCGGCAATGATGCTTTTGACCAGCGTCGGGTCATCCACGTAGCGCTGCGCGCGCTCGCGCATCGGCTTCAATTCAGCGAGCACCCCGTCGATGACCGGCTGCTTGCATTCGAGACAGCCGATGCCGGCGCTGCGGCAACCCTCCTGCACCCACTGTTTGCGCGGCTCGTCGGAATACACGAGATGCAATTGCCACACCGGACACTTCTCCGGGTCGCCCGGGTCCGTGCGCTTCACGCGCGCCGGATCGGTCGGCATGGTGCGGATTTTTTTCGTGATGGCGTCCGGCTCGTCGCGCAGCCCGATCGTGTTGTCGTAAGACTTGGACATTTTCTGCCCGTCCGTGCCCGGCATTTTCGATGCTTCCGTCAGCAAAGCCTGCGGTTCGGTCAGGATCATCTTGCCTCCGCCCTCGACATAGCCGAACAGGCGCTCGCGGTCGCCCAGCGCGAGGTTTTGCGCCTTGTCCAGCAGCGCGCGCGCCGCTTCGAGCGCTTGCGCATCCCCCTGTTCGAGAAATTTGGTGCGCAGTTCGCGATATAGCCTGGCGCGCTTGGCGCCGAGTTTCTTGATCGCCGCCTCGGCTTTCTGCTCGAAGCCGGGCTCGCGCCCGTAGACGTGATTGAACCGTCGCGCGATTTCGCGAGTGAACTCGATATGCGGCACCTGATCTTCGCCGACCGGCACCCGATTGGCACGGTAAATCAGAATATCGGCGCTTTGCAGCAACGGATAACCGAGGAACCCGTAAGTCGACAGGTCCTTGTCGCTCAACTTCTCCTGCTGGTCTTTATAGGTCGGCACGCGCTCCAGCCAGCCGAGCGGCGTGATCATCGACAACAGCAGATGCAGTTCGGCATGCTGCGGCACGCGCGACTGGATGAAAATCGTCGCCTGCGACGGATCGACGCCAGCGGCGAGCCAATCGATGGCCATGTCCCAGGTGTTTTTCTCGATAATGTCCGGCGTGTCGTAATGCGTGGTCAGCGCATGCCAGTCAGCGACGAAAAACAGGCACTCGAATTCGTGCTGCAGCCGGACCCAGTTCTTCAACACGCCGTGATAGTGGCCGAGATGCAATGCGCCGGTCGGGCGCATGCCGGATAAAACGCGGTCAACGAACATAATTTGCTTTCTTAAAGCCTACAAGGCCTGCAGCAGATAAAAAAGTTCCGGCGCGATATTGAACACCGCGCCGATACCCGCTATCGACCAGGTAACCATCGGCCACAGGATATAGCCCAACACGTTGGTTAACAACAATACGATGAGTATGACGAAACCATAAGGTTCGATCTTCGCGAACCGCCACGACAGGCGGTGCGGCAACAGACTTACCGCGATGCGCCCCCCGTCGAGCGGCGGCAATGGCAACAGGTTCAGTACCATTAAAATCACATTAACCAATATCCCGCACGCGCCGACAAATACCAGCCACGCCAGCGCCGGATTGCCCGGCGTCAACGCCATGCCGAGCTTGAAGGCGCACGCCCAGCCCAGAGCCATCACGAAATTGCTCAGCGGTCCCGCCGCCGCCACCCACAGCATGTCCTGCTTGGGCCGGCGCAGATTCGAGAAATTGACGGGCACCGGCTTCGCCCATCCGAACAAAATTGCGCCGCCACTCAATTTGGATATCAACAAGATCACCAACGGAACGATGATGGTGCCGACGAGATCGATATGCCGCAGCGGGTTCAGAGTGACCCGCCCCGCCGCATAAGCAGTCAGGTCGCCGAAATATTTCGCAACGTAACCGTGCGCCGCTTCGTGCAAGGTGATTGCAAACAGAACCGGCAACGCGAACACCGCGATTTTTTGTATGACGCTAAGCTCCAACGAGTTCTCCAAATACGCCGGGGGCGCCTTTGCCCTGGCGCGTTATCACCGGCACCGCTTCGGTCAGATCGACCACGGTAGTCGGCACGATACCGCACGAACCGCTGTCGAGTATCAGGTCGACGCGTCGTTCGAGCCGGTCGCGGATATCCGCCGCATCGTTCAACGGATCCGGGCTCCCCGGCAATATCAGCGTTGACGACAGCAACGGTTCGCCCAATTCAGCCAGCAACGACTGCACGACGCGATGCGCGGGAATCCGCACGCCGATGGTTCTGCGCCGCGGATGCAGCAGGCGGCGCGGCACCTCGCGTGTGGCGTGCAAAATGAAAGTGTAGCTGCCCGGCGTGGCGGCCTTGATCAGCGTGAATTGCTGATTGTCGATCCGCGCATAAGTCGCCGCTTCGGCGAGGTCGCGGCACAATAAACCGAAATGGTGGCGTGCGTCCACGCCGCGTATCGCGCGGATGCGCTCCATCGCCGCCTTGTCGCCGACATGGCAGCCCAGCGCGTAACAGGAATCGGTCGGCATCACGACGACGCCGCCATCGCGAATGATCGCAACCGCCTGGCGTATCAGGCGCAACTGCGGGTTATCCGGATGGATGCTGAAAAATTGACTCAATTTGTCGTCGTCGGGCGTTGTTCGCGGAACTGCGGTACCGCTTAGATCCCCAGCATATGCCACACGGGAACCAGTCCCGGCGGCAATGCGGGCAGGCTGCCCAGATCGTGGTAGCTTTCGGCCGGCGAATGAAAATCCGAACCGGCGGACGCCGCCAGCCCGAACTTCGCGGCGTGCGCGGCAAACACCGCATATTGCTGGGGCTTGTGGCTGCTGGTGACGACTTCGATCGCGGCGCCGCCATGCTCGCAAAATTCGCCGAGCAGCTCGCGCATTTGCGCGGTATCGAGCGGATAGCGTCCGGGATGCGCAATTACCGCGACGCCACCGCTGCCGGTTATCCATTTGATCGCATCGCCCAGGCTGGCCCATTGGTGCGGCACGAAACAAGGTTGACCGGCGCCGAGGTAACGCTTGAACGCGCCTTGCATGTCCTTCACATGGCCACGCGTGACCAGGAAGCGCGCGAAATGGGTGCGGCTGATCATGTCGGCGTTGGCGGCGAACTCGCGCACGCCTTCACCGCTACCGGTAATTCCCAGTTCATCAAATGCGGCGACGATTTTGTCCGCGCGGCGGTGACGGCCACCGCGCGTCGCCGCGAGTCCCGCCTCCAATTCGGCACTGGCCGGATCGATCCCCAGTCCGACGACATGGATGGTATGTCCGCGCCAGGTCACGGAGATTTCCACGCCATGGATCAGCGTGATCCCCACGCGTTCGGCCGCCTTGCGCGCGGCAGCGAGTCCGCCGGTTTCGTCGTGGTCGGTCAACGCCAGCACGGCGAGACCGCGTTCGCTTGCGCGCGCAACCAGTTCTTCAGGAGTCAAAGTTCCGTCGGAATACGTCGAATGGCTGTGCAAGTCTGGGCTAGGCAAGGGATAAGTCACCCGCCGACATCGCGAACGGACGGCAAGGGTTTGTAATAAAAAAGAAATTTTACCACACTGAGGTTCCGGCGAAGCCGCCGCTGTAATTCTGAGCCGCCATATGCGACTAACGCGCACCATGAAATCCATTTACCCGCGGCTCGCCGCAACAGTAGCGACAATCTGCATGTCCATCCTGGCTCCGCGTCCAGCCAATGCTGCTGAATGCATCGCAACGAGCAGCCCCCACCGCGTCGCCGTGCTCGAGCTCTATACGTCTGAAGGCTGCGACAGCTGCCCGTCGGCGGATAGGTGGGTCAGCGAACTGCCGGCGAGGAAATTTTCAGGCGACCGCGTACTACCCCTCGCTTTTCATGTCGACTACTGGAATCAGCTCGGCTGGATAGATGCCTTCTCGCAAGCCTCGTTCAGCGCGCGCCAGCACGAACAAAGCAAGCGACGCGGCGTGAGCTTCGTGGTGACGCCGCAACTGCTGCTCAACGGTCAAGACTATCGCCGCGGTGCTTTGTTCGACCATTTAGACAGCAGGATCAGGACGATCAACGATTCCCGGGCGCAGGCCGATATCCGGCTCAAGATCAACCGCAGCGGCTCCGCGCTCGTGGGCACTGTTGAAGTCAGTGTCGCCGGCGACCCCGCCCGGCGCCGTGCACACGTTTATCTGGCTCTCTATGAAATGAATCTCGTTACTGCGGTCGGTGCCGGCGAGAACAAGGGAAAAACCCTCCGGCATGATTTTGTCGTCCGCAGTCTGATCGGCCCGCTGGGATTGGATGACAACGGCAACTTGAGCCGTGTGCAACGCTTCGACATCGACCCGCGCTGTAAACCGCAAGACGTTAATTTGGCGGTCTTTGTGCAACACCCGCAAAGCGGCGACGTTTTGCAGGCTCTGTCCGCCCGCTGCAATTAATCTG
>CAZEAX010000139.1:0-10524 GCA_964510405.1 uncultured Streptomyces sp.
TCGCCGTGTCGGTCATGAACTGCTCGTGCACGCAGACGAACAGATCGTCGCGCATGAACCCCGCGCGCACCGCGTGCGAATCCGGACACACGACCGCCGGATTCATGTTCTGCACCAGCATCGCGGTCACCGGCGGGCCGTCGCCGAGATCGGTTTTGTCGCCCGTCAGCACGGGACCGGCGCGCGACTGATCGAGGATCCGGATGTTTTTGTCGAGGCGATCCGTGCCTTTGATCAAACTGTCGTTGATCTTGTAAATGTCGCCGTTGCTGTAGAACGTGCCGCCGCCGCGGTACTTCCACTTGCCGCCCACGGTGGCGATACAGGAAACGGCGTGCACACTGGCCGCGCCGTTGCGTGAGCGCGAGAAACCGTAACCGACGCGGATGAAGGCGCGCTGCGTCGTGCCGTAGAGTTTGGCGACGTGCTCGATTTGCGCGACGGGCAGCCCCGTGATGGCGGCGGCCCACTGCGGCGTGCGCGGCGCGAGATGCGCTTCGAGTTCGGCGGGAACGTCGGCGTGAGTGCGCATGTATTCGCGGTCCGCATAGCCGTCGCGAAATAAAATATGCATGATGGCGCACGCGAGCGCGCCGTCCGTGCCCGGCTTCAACATGAGATGGGTGTCGGCGACTTTCGCGGTCGGCGTGCGATAGGGATCGACCACGAACAGGTGAGCCTTGCGCTCGCGCCGCGCGCGCGCGATGTGGGTCATGACGTTGACCTGGGTGGACGCCGGGTTGCTGCCCCACACGATGATCACGTCCGCTTCGCCGATCTCGTGCGGATTGGGGCCCATTTTCGCGCCTACGCCGGCGACCCAGCCGGCGTCGACCAGCGTATTGCATATCGTCGAGTGCTGGCGCGAGTAGCGCATCACGTGGCGCAGGCGCTCGATCCCGTCACGCTGCACGAGGCCCATGGTGCCGGCGTAGAAAAGAGGCCACACGGTCTCAGTGCCGAGGCGCTGCGCTGCACGCATGAATTGTTCGGCAACTTCGTCGAGCGCTGTTTCCCATGAAATGGGTGCGAACTCGCCGCTGCCCTTGGCGCCTGTGCGTTTTAGAGGCTGGGCGAGTCGATCCGGATGATGCACGCGCTCCGCGTAGCGCGCGACTTTCTCGCAGACTACGCCGGATGTGTACGAATTGGCGGACGCGCCGCGGATGCGGCCGATGTGATGGCGGTCGAGTTTCTCGACCTCGAGCGCGCACGTGCTCGGGCAGTCGTGCGGGCAGGTGCTGTGGACGATTGAACGCGAAATGGAATCTGGCATATAGGGAGCGATTAGAGCATGGCGGCGATTCGGCTGGCAATGCGGGATCAGAACCAGCGGTTCGCGCTAGAATCGCGGCCATGAAAGTCGTGATCGCGCGCCTGAACCACGAGACCAATACGTTTTCGCCGCTGCCGACGCCGCTCGCCGCATTCGGCGCGGGAGATCCGCACGGGCCGGCGTTCGGCGCCGATGCGTATACGGTGGCGCGCGGGTCCGCCACCGCGATGGGCGCGTTCATCGACATGGCGGAGCGCAAGAATTGCGAGATCGTCACTCCGCTGTTTGCGATGGCGAATCCGAGCGGTCCCGTCGACGCCGCCGCTTATGGCGTGATGTGCGACGCGATCGTCGCTGCGGTCGCCGCGGGCTGCGATGCGATCATGCTCGATCTGCACGGCGCGATGGTGATCGAGGGCAACGGCGACGGCGAGGGCGCCTTGCTGGAGCGCATCCGTGCGGTCGCGCCGGCCACGCCGCTCGCGCTGGCGCTCGACTTGCATGGCAACCTGTCCGACCGCATGATCGGGCACGCGGACATCGTCGTCGGCTTCAAGACTTATCCGCACGTCGACATGTACGACACGGGAGCGCACGCGGCGCGCCTGTTGTTCGACATGCTGGCCGGAAAAATAAAACCGGCGGTTGCGGTCGCGCGTCCCGGCATACTGGCGCAGACGTTATGCCAGAACACGGAAATCCCGGGGCCCATGCGCGAGGGCGTCGAATTCGCGCGAGGCCTCGAACGCCACGGTGCACTGGCCGCCAGCGTATTCGGCGGTTTCTATCTCGCCGACATCGAGGACGCCGGCATGAGCGTCGTGGTCGTGACCGATGGTGATGCGGCGAAGGCGCAGCAGTGGGCGGACGATTGCAGCGCGGTGCTCTCAGCGCGCAAAGACGAGTTCATCTTCAGGCAATCGCCCTTGGCGAATTCGATCTCGCGCGCCCGCTTGGTCAAACACGGCCTCACGTTGCTGCTCGACCACGGCGACAACTGCATGTCGGGCGGCACCTGCGACACGATGGACGTATTGGAGGAATGCCTGTGTCACGGCATGACGCATATCGGCGTCGGACCGGTCTGCGATCCGCAGGCGGTGGCGCAGCTAATCGCCGCCGGCGTGGGCGCGACCGTAACGCTGGAGCTTGGCAACAAGGTGCCGATGCCGAAAATCGCGCAAGGCGTGCGCACGCCATTGCGGCTGACCGGTCGGGTGAGCGCCATCAGCAACGGCGAATACACGATCAGCGGCCCGATTTACACCGGCACGCGCTGCTACATGGGTCGCACGGTCTTGTTCGACACGGGTGCTGCGCGCATCGTCGTCACCGAGCAGACGCAGGAGCCGTGGGACCTGGGTGTCTTCACGTGCACGGGCTTCGACGCGACGCGCGAGCGTTACCTGATCCTCAAGTCGCGCATGTATTACCGCCCGGTCTTCGCGCCGCTCGCGACCACCATCATCGAATGCGCGAGCGGCGGCGTGTGTTCGTCGGATTTTTCGCTGTTCGACTATCGACGGGTGCGGCGGCCGATCTATCCGCTGGACCGCTGATTACGACGCGATGGCGCACCATCGCGGCGCCACCCGCCCCCGTCCTGTGCGCCGCGAGATGATAAATCGATAGTTGTCTGTCTGCCGGGAAGCTTGTAATACAATAAGCGCGCCGGGGCAACGGCGGGCACTCAAATTGCTAACACCGATGGATCCGTTTCATTTTCTGATGAAAGAGGGGATTTCGATGATCAAGCTATTTCGTTCGACCGGCCTTGCCTTCACGGCAGCCGTGCTCGCCGCCGTGCTGGTGTCGGGCGCTGCGCTGGCACAGCAAAAAGTCCTGAAGTTCATACCGCAGGCGGATTTGCGCATACTCGATCCGATCGCGACGACGGCTTACATCACGCGCAATCATGGCTACATGGTGTACGACACGCTGTTTGCGATGGACGCCAAGTTCCAGGTCAAGCCGCAGATGGTCGACAAGTGGGAGCTTTCGAAAGACCGGCTTACTTATACATTCACTTTGCGCGACGGTTTGAAGTTTCACGACGGCCAGCCGGTGCGCTCGGCCGATTGCATTGCCTCGATCGACCGCTGGGCCAAACGCGATGCGTTGGGCCAGAAGCTCGCCGAAGCGACCGAAAGCTGGAGCGCGGTCAACGACAAGACGTTCAAGCTGAAACTCAAGAAGCCGTTCCCGCTGACGCTTGAAGCGCTCGGCAAGCCGTCGTCCAACGTGCCGTTCATCATGCCCGAGCGCGTGGCGAAAACGGACGCGTTCAAGAACATCGAAGACGCGACCGGCTCCGGCCCGTTCAAGATGGTCAAGGAAGAATGGGTCCCCGGCAGCAAGGTCGTGTACGTGAAGAACACCGATTACGTGCCGCGCAAGGAACCGCCGTCGTGGGCGTCCGGCGGCAAGGTCGTCAAGGTCGATCGCGTCGAGTGGATTTACATTCCGGATTCGGCCACCGCGGCCGCCGCGCTCAACGCCGGCGAAGCCGACATCTGGGAACAATTGCCGCCCGACCTGATACCGGTGCTCGCGAAGAACAAGGACATCACGGTCAAGAACATCGATCTGCTGGGCTCGATGGGAATGATCCGTTTCAATTTCCTGCAGCCGCCGTTCAACAACCAGAAAATGCGCCAGGCGCTGCTCTACATGGTGAACCAGCAGGATTACGTGATCGGCATTGCGGGCGATCCGAAGAACGGTTATCCGTGCCTGTCGTATTTCACGTGCAGCACGCCGCTGTCGTCCGAAATCGGCGCGGAGCCGATGAAGGGCAAGCGCGACGTCGAGAAGGCGAAGCAACTGGTCAAAGAAGCAGGCTATAAAGGCGAGAAGATCGTGATCATCGACGCGACCGACCAGCCGATCGTGCACGCGCAATCGCTGCTTACTCTCGAAATGCTCAAGAAGATCGGGCTCAATGCGGAAATCCAGGCCGGCGACTGGGGCACTTTGATCACGCGCCGCGCGGTCAAGGAACCGGTTGAAAAAGGCGGCTGGTCGATATTCCATACGTGGCTGGTGGGTCCCGACATGGTCAATCCGGCGGTGAATTTCCCGATCCGCGGCACCGGCGAAAAAGCCTGGTTCGGCTGGCCGACCGATCCGAAGATGGAAGAATTGCGCGAAGCCTGGTTCAACGCGCCCGATGCGGCAAGTTCGAAGAAGGCGGCGGACGCGGTGCAGAAGGAAGCTTTCGAATTCGTACCCATCATTCCCACGGGCCGCTTCATCCTGCCGACCGCGTACCGCTCGAACATCAGCGGGCTCATCATTGCGCCGATCAACCTGTTGTGGAACGTCGAGAAGAAATAACGCAACCGGGAACAGGCTTTATCGGTGTTCGCTTATGTAGTACGCAGACTGGGCGCGACAATTGTCGTCATGGCAGTCGTCGCGTTCGTCGTTTTCTCGCTGCTGTACCTGACGCCGGGCGACCCCGCCGCGATCCTCGCGGGCGATGCGGCGACCGATGATGACATCCTGCGCATCCGCGCCAAACTGGGCCTCGACGAGCCGTTCTTCGTGCGCTTCGGCGGCTGGGTGTGGGCGCTCTTGCACGGTGACCTCGGCACTTCGATATTCACCAATCTGCCTGTTGCGCACCTGATCGGCCAGCGCATCGAGCCGACCGTCGCATTGACCGTTTGCACGCTGCTGATATCGGTCGCAGTTGCAGTGCCGCTCGGCGTGATCGCGGCGGCGAAAGTCGGCACGTGGGTGGACCGCGCGGTGATGGCGTTTTCGGTGCTCGGTTTTTCGGTGCCGGTGTTCGTCCTGGCTTACGTGTTGATCGGGACTTTTTCGATCAGTCTCGACTGGCTGCCGGTGCAGGGTTACCGGCCGCTGCGCGAAGGCGTGTGGGAGTGGTTCCGCCACATGGTGCTGCCGAGCACCGTTCTGGGCATCGAATACATTGCACTGATCGCGCGCATCACCCGCGCGTCCATACTGGACGTGCTCGCGCAGGATTATGTGCGCACGGCGCAGGCGAAGGGCCTGTCGTCGCGCGCCGTGCTGCTCGGTCATGCGTTAAAAAACGCCGCGGTGCCCATCGTGACCATCATCGGCATCGGCATCGCATTGCTGATCGGCGGCGCGATCGTCACCGAGACTGTATTTGCAATTCCCGGCGTCGGGCGGCTTACGGTGGATGCGATACTGCGGCGCGATTACCCGATTATCCAGGGTGTGATTCTGATTTTTTCCGGTGCCTACGTGCTGATCAACCTCGCGGTCGATCTGAGCTATATGTACTTCGACCCGCGCATCCGGTACTGACATGACGGCGATTGCAATCGACAGCCAGCCGAAGTCGGTGTCGCCGACCCGGCTGCGGTTTCGGGATTCTTTCCGCCGCCATCCGACTGCGATCGTCGGCGGCGTGGTGCTGCTGCTCATGATCCTGATTGCGATTTTCGCGCCGTGGCTTGGCACCATCGATCCGCAGGCGGTGTCGCCGATCCGCCGCCTGAAGCCGCCGTCGGGGGAATTCTGGTTTGGCAGCGACATGCTGGGCCGCGATGTGTACAGCCGCGTGCTGTACGGCGCGCGCGTGTCGCTCGCGGTGGGTATCGCGGTTGCATTGTTGAGCACGCTCATCGGTCTTGCGATCGGGCTTGTCACCGGGTTCATCCGCTGGCTCGATGCCATCGTGATGCGCATAATGGACGGCCTGATGTCGATCCCGCCGGTGTTGCTGGCGATTGCGCTGATGGCTTTGACCCGCGCGAGCGTCGAGAACGTGATCGCCGCAATCACGCTGGCGGAAGTGCCGCGCGTGGTGCGGCTCGTGCGCAGCCTGGTGCTTACATTGCGCGAGCAGCCGTACGTCGAGGCGGCGGTGGCGGCGGGCACTACGATGCCGCGCATTCTGCTGCGGCACATCCTGCCCAATACGGTAGCGCCGTTATTGGTGCAGGCGACCTTCGTATGCGCGTCGGCAATGATCACGGAAGCCCTCCTGTCGTTCATCGGCGCCGGCACGCCGCCGAACATTCCGAGCTGGGGCAATATCATGGCGGAAGCGAGGAGCCTCTTTCAGATCGCGGGCTACCTGATTCTGTTTCCGGGGATTTTTCTGTCGCTGACCGTGCTCGCGGTGAACCTGCTGGGCGACGGCATGCGCGACGCGCTCGACCCGCGTCTCGCGCGGAGAATGTAATGGATATGGCGACCCGGCCGCTGCTCGAAGTCGACGGACTGAAGACGTATTTCTATACGCGCGACGGCATCGTGCGCGCGGTCGACGGCGTGTCGTTCGCCGTCTATCCGGGCGAAACGCTGGCGGTGGTCGGTGAATCCGGCTGCGGCAAAAGCGTGACGTCGCTGTCGATCCTGCGGCTGATCGCCTCGCCGCCGGGGAAAATCGTCGAGGGGCGCCTCATGTTCCAGGGGCGCGACCTGCTGGGCCTCACGGAAGACGAGATGCGCGACGTGCGCGGCAATGAGATCTCGATGATATTCCAGGAGCCGATGACTTCGCTCAATCCGGTGCTGACCATCGGCAGGCAGATCGCGGAAGCGCTCGTGCTCCATCGCGGGATGACGCGCAAAGAAGCGCTGGCACGCGCAGTGGAAATGCTGACGCTCGTCAATATTCCAGATGGCGCGCGGCGCATCGAGCAGTATCCGCATCAACTGTCGGGCGGCATGCGCCAGCGCGTGATGATCGCAATGGCGCTCGCATGCAATCCGCGCCTCTTGATAGCGGACGAGCCGACGACCGCGCTCGACGTGACGATACAGGCGCAGATTCTCGATTTGATGCGCGGACTCAAGGAGAAAACCGGCGCGGCGATCGTGTTGATTACGCACGATCTCGGCGTCGTCGCCGAAATGGCGCAGCGCGTCGTCGTGATGTATGCGGGACGCAAGGTCGAAGAGGCGCCGGTCGACGAATTGTTCGCGACGCCGCGCCACCCGTACACGGAAGGGCTGCTCAAGTCGATTCCGCGCCTCGAGGATGCGCAGGCAACGGACCGTGCGCGCCTTGCCGAAATTCCCGGCATGGTGCCGTCGCTGAAGGAAGACATCGCGGGCTGCCTGTTCGCGCCGCGCTGCTCCTATGCCACGGAGCGCTGCCGCCGCGAATATCCGCCGCTCGAGCTGCACGCGCCGGGCCATTTCGCGGCGTGCTGGGAATCCGCGCGCGTGGGAGGCGGTGTATGAGCGCGGGCAACCTGCTGCTCGAGGTCAGGAACCTCGTCAAGCATTACCCGGTACGCAAGGGCGTGTTCGGACGGGTGACCGGGCAGGTGCACGCGGTGGACGACGTCAGCTTTGCGATTGCCAGCGGCGAAACGTTGGGGCTGGTCGGTGAAAGCGGGTGCGGCAAGTCGACGACGGGCAAGGCGGTGCTGAAGCTCGTGGAACCGACGAGCGGCTCGATCGACTGGCGCGGGCGCCGCATCGACGGGTTGTCCGCTGCCAATATGCGGCCGTACCGGCGCGAACTGCAAGCGGTATTCCAGGATCCTTACTCATCGCTCAACCCGCGCATGCGCGCCGAAGATATCGTCGGCGAGCCGATCCGCAATTTCGAAGACGCGGGCCGCGCGGAAATTCGCGAGCGTGTCGCTTCGTTGTTCGACAAGGTGGGATTGCGCCAGGACCAGCTGATCAAGTATCCGTACGAGTTCTCGGGCGGCCAGCGTCAGCGGCTGGGTATCGCGCGCGCGCTTGCGTTAAGGCCCAAGCTGATCGTGTGCGACGAGCCGGTGTCGGCGCTCGACGTGTCGGTGCAGGCGCAGGTCATCAACCTATTGATGGATCTGCAAAACGAGATGCAGCTGTCGTATTTGTTCGTCGCCCACGATCTGGCGGTGGTCGAGCACATCAGCCACCGCGTCGCGGTCATGTATCTCGGCAAGATCGTCGAACTCACGGACAAGCGCTCGCTGTTCGCGCATCCGCAACATCCCTATACCGAGGCATTGCTGTCGGCGGTGCCGACACCCGACCCGCGCGCGCAAAAAAAGCGCATCATCCTCGGTGGCGACGTGCCGAGTCCGATCAATCCGCCGCCGGGCTGCCGCTTTCACACGCGCTGCCCGTACGCGTTCGAGCGCTGCCGTGTCGAGGAGCCATTGACGCAGGAAGTGCGGCCGGGGCATTTTGTCGCGTGTCATCTGCGCGACAGCGCTTAAGGAGGAGTTTTATGGCGGCAATGCCGGACGCGGTGCAGCTTACGCGTGATTTGCTCAAGTTCGACACCATCAATCCCCCGGGCGCGGAGCAGGCGTGCGCGCAGCATTTGGGCGAACTCCTGAAGCGCGCGGGGTTCACGGTGGATTACGCGGAATTCGCGCCGACGCGCACGAGCCTCGTCGCCAAGCTTGGCGGCGTAAAGGGACGCCGGCCGCTCGGGTTTACCGGGCACATCGATACCGTGCCGCTCGGCGCGGCGGCCTGGAAAGCGGACGCCTTCGGCGCGAGCCTCGAAGGCGGCAGGCTGTATGGACGCGGGTCGAGCGACATGAAAAGCGGCGTCGCGGCGTTCGTGGTCGCCGCGCTCAAAATGGCGGACCGACTCAAGTCCGGTCCGGGCGTCACGCTCGTGATCACGGCCGACGAGGAATGCGGGTGCGGCGGGGCTGCGCACCTCGTCAGGGAGGGTTCCCTGCTCGGTGAAGTCGGCGCACTGGTCATCGGCGAGCCGACCGCGAATTATCCGCTGGTCGGGCACAAAGGCGCATTGTGGCTGGACGTGATGACGCGCGGCATTACCGCACACGGTTCGATGCCGGAACGCGGCGACAACGCAATTTACAAAGCGGCCGCCGCAATTCAAAAGCTGCGTGAATTCGATTTCGAAACGCCGGCGCACGCGTTGATGGGCAGCCCGACGCTTAACGTGGGCACGGTGCACGGCGGGCTCAACATCAATTCGGTGCCGGATTCGACGGTCATCGGCGTGGATATCCGCACGATACCGGGCCAGGATCACTCGCAAATACGCACGCGCCTGGAGCGGTTGCTGGGCGAAACGGTCGAGATCACGCCGACGATAGACGTCGGCGCGATTTATTCGGATCCCGCGCAGCCCTGGATCCAGCGCGTGTTCGATGTGACGCAGCCGCATCTGAATGCGCGGCCGCAGGCGACGACGGCAACCTACTTTACCGATGCCGCGGTACTAAAGGATGCGTATCGCGGTATCCCGATGGTCGTGTTGGGGCCCGGCGAGGCGCAGCTCGCGCACCAGACCGACGAATACTGCCTGGTTGACCGCATCGAGCAGGCAGTCGATATTTACAGCGAACTCATCAGGGACTGGAGCGCGTAATGGGTGCATTGAATGCGCTGTCGGCGGTGGAGGCGGCACGCCGGATCGCCGCCGGCAAAATCAAGTCGGAGGCGCTGGTGCGCGATTGTCTCGACCGCATCGCGGCGCGCGAGAGCGAAGTGCTCGCCTGGGCGCATCTCGATCGCGACGCCGCAATCGCGCAGGCGCGGGCCGCGGATGCCGCGCCGGCGCGCGGCTTGCTCCACGGTGTGCCGATCGCCGTCAAGGATTTGATCGACACCATCGACATGCCGACCGCGTACGGCTCGCCGGTTTACGCCGGCCATCGGCCTGCGTGGGACGCGCCGTGCGTCGCGCTGGCGCGGGCGGCGGGCGGGATCGTGCTTGGCAAGACCGTGACCACCGAATTCGCGAACATGTATCCGGGCAAGACGCGCAATCCGCACAATCCCGCGCATACCCCCGGCGGATCGTCATCGGGTTCGACGGCGGCCGTTGCCGATTACATGGTGCCGCTCGCGTTCGGGACGCAAACCGCGGGCTCCATCATCCGGCCCTCGTCCTATTGCGGCGTAGTCGGCTACAAACCGAGTTTCGGTCTCTTGAGCCGCGTCGGCGTGAAAGCGCTGTCGGATACGCTAGACACGGTGGGAACGATTGCACGGAACGTTCCCGATGCCGCGTATTTCGCGGCGGCCATCAGCGGGCGCCACGAACTGATCGTGGACAAGCCGCCGGCCGGGCGGTTGCGCATCGGCATTTGCCGCACGTATGAATGGAGGCACGCGTTGCCGGAAACCGTCGCCGCGCTCGAGTCGGCCGCGTTGAAGCTCGCGGCCGCCGGCGCGGCGGTCGGCGAAATCAATCTGCCGCCGACTTATGCGAACCTGGTGCAGGCGCAAACCGACATCATGTTCGTCGAAGAGGCGCAGTCGCTCGCTTATGAACGGCTCGCGCATGGCGCGTCACTGAGCAAACC
>CAZEAX010000140.1:0-10511 GCA_964510405.1 uncultured Streptomyces sp.
CCGCGAGCGAGCCGGGTCCCAGCGATGTTTTCACGCGCGGGTGTGGTTTCAGCCCCTTCTCGACCGCTTTCTTCGCGAGCAGCCCCGCACCCAGCAGTACGCCGGGGTTGGACGTGTTCGTGCACGACGTGATCGCCGAGATCAGCACGTCACCCTGGCCGACGTCGATGCCCGCTTTGCTCGTGGGTACGCGCTTGTTCATCTCGCCGGCTTTGCCGTAGCCGCCTTCGGCGAACGGCTTGCCCATGAGTTCCCTGAACCTGGCTTTGAGTTCCGGCAGTTCGAGGCGGTCGTGCGGACGGCGCGGTCCCGCGACCGCCGGCTTGATCGAAGCAAGATCGAGTTCGACGACTTCGCTGTAGTCGATGTCGCCTTCTTTGGGCATGCCGAACATGCCTTGCGCTTCGTAATAGGCCTTGACCGCAGGCGCCACTTCGCCGCGTCCGGTCATGCGCAAAAATTCGCACGACACTTCGTCGACCGGGAAAAAACCGCAGGTCGCGCCGTATTCGGGCGCCATGTTGCCGATGGTCGCCCGGTCCGGGATCGTCAGCGATGCGGCGCCGTCGCCGAAAAACTCGACGAACTTGCCGACGACTTTCTTTTCGCGCAGCATTTGCACGATTTTCAGCACGAGGTCGGTCGCGGTCACGCCGTCGGGCAAACTGCCCGTCAGGTGCACGCCGACGCAATCGGGCTCGAGGAAGTACATGGGCTGGCCGAGCATCGCGGCTTCGGCCTCGATGCCGCCGACACCCCAGCCGAGCACGCCCAGGCCGTTGACCATCGTGGTGTGCGAATCGATCCCGACCAGGCTGTCGGGGTAATACATGTCGCCCTTGTGCCACACGACCTGCGACACGTACTCGAGGTTGATCTGGTGGCAGATGCCGTTGCCGGGCGGGATGATCTCGAAAGTCTCGAAGGCTTGCGCGCTCCACTTCAGGAACTGATAGCGCTCGCGGTTCCGCTTGAACTCGATTTCCATGTTCTTCTTCAGCGCGTCGGCGGTGCCGTAGGTGTCGATTTGTACCGAATGGTCCATGATCAGGTGGGCGGGGCACAGCGGCTCGATGATCGCGGGGTCCTTGCCTTGCGCCGTGGCAGCTTCGCGCATAGCCGCAAAGTCGACGACCAGCGGCACACCGGTCATGTCCTGCATCAGCACGCGGGCGACGACGATCGGCACTTCTTCGCTGCGTGTCGCTTTGGGTTTCCAGTTGGCCAGGTTCTTCAGGTGCGCTTCGGTGATTTTCCTGCCGTCGAAATTCCTGAGCGCGGACTCGAGCACGACACGCAGACTGACCGGCAGCCGCGAAACCCTGGCGACACCGGCCTTCTCGAGCGCCGGCAGCGAATAATATTTGCCGGTTTTGCCCGCGCCGAATTTGAATTCCTGCAACGAATTGTGGAGATTGTGGCTCATGGCTGGCACTCCCGTGGTAGCTCAATGGAGCGGTGAAGAGAATGTGCGGCGCGTAACTTGACTGCAGCCGCATGGCGGGCGGGCCTGACGCCGGCTGTCGAGTAACGGGGCAGAAGCGCGCGGCGGCGGCCTGGATGGGGCTGACGAGCAAATCGAATTCAACTTTGAATTCTACCCGCACGCCGCATTCCCTGCAAAGGCGCGAGGGTAGTTGCGCGTACGGCTGCGCAGCGGGTTTGCGGCGCATGCGGGCCATGCTTGCGGATACGAATCGCAAATCGCTCATGCTATTATCGCGACTCATCCAGAGGTCCCAACACAGCCGTGCGGCGCCTGACCCGCACGCATCCGAGAGAGGGAGCGCACGGGAGTGCCCAAGACTGCAGATATCATTGCCGCGGCGTTATACGAAGACGGTATTCGCCACGCGTTCGGCATTCCGGGCGGCGAAGTGCTCGAATTGCTCGAAGCCTTTCGCAAAGCCGGCATCAAATTCATCTTGACCAAGCAGGAACTGGGCGCCGGCATCATGGCCGACGCGACCTACCAGCTCACCGGCAAGCCGGGGGTGCTGGTGGCGACACTGGGGCCGGGGATTACCAATACGACGACGGCGGTCGCGCAGGCGCTGCTCGACCGCTCGGCCGTGATCGTCATCACCGGCGAGATCGCGACCGGCCTGAAGTCGATTTACACACACCAGATACTCGACCAGAAATCGCTGTTGCGGCCGCTCGTCAAATGGACGACGACGATCGCGGCAAAAAATGCATTCGACCAGCTACGCAAAGGTCTCGCCATCGCGCGCCAGGCGATGCCGGGGCCGGTGCATTTCAACGTGCCTACCGACGTGGCCGGCGTCGAGCAGGCGGAAGCGCGGCGTTTCGCGCCGATTGCCGTGCGCACGCTGCCGCGGCGCGAAGACCGCTCGCCGATCGAGGCGTTGCTCAAGAAGGCGCGGCGGCCGCTCGCGCTGGTCGGCGTAGGGGTGCAAATCGACGGCGCCGAGCGCGAATTGAAGCGCTTCCTCGAAGCGTGGCGCATTCCGTTCATCGCCACTTATAAAGCCAAAGGCGTGGTGCCCGAAGATCACCCGCTGTGCGCGGGCGCCACCGGTTTGAGCCCGGTCGTCGACAAGATCCACATGGCGCACGTGCGCGAAGCCGATCTGATCCTGACGGTCGGTTTCGACCCCGTGGAATTGCGCGCCGACTGGATCGCGCCGTGGGACGAAAAGAAGTCCACGGTGAATATCGATCTCGTGCCCAACACGCACCACGTGTATCGCAGCAGCTACGAATATACGGGCAGCATCGTCGGCTGCCTGCATACGCTGACGCAGGCCGCGCCCAAGCGCGCGCCGTCGCGCTGGCTGGATTCGGATCTCGACCGCTATCGGCGCACGATTCAGCACGCGATCGAAAGCACGCCGGTCAAAGGCCTCGGGCCGTACCAGGCCGCGCTCGCCCTGCGCGAAGTGTTTCCGCGCGATACGATTGCGACCATCGACACCGGTTCGCATCGCATCCTGATCAATCACGTGTGGCAGTCATTCGAGTCGCGACGCCTGCTGCAATCGAACGGACTCGGCACGATGGGCTATGCGCTGCCGTCGGCGATCGCGGCGAAGATGCTGTTTCCCAAGCGCCCGGTGCTCGCGATGATGGGCGAGGCGGGGCTCGACATGGTGATCGGCGAAATGGCGCTGCTCGCGCAGCACAAGCTAGCGCTGACGCTGGTGGTGTTCCGCGACGACACGCTGTCGCTGATCAAGTTGAAACAGGAACGCATGAAATTGCCGGAAACCGGAGTGGCGATGGGCAGTCCCGACTACGTGATGGTGGCCGAGGCTTACGGCGGCAACGGGTTCGTCGTCAACAACGTGGCGGAATTGAAGAAGGCCGCGCGCGTCGCGTTGAACAGCAAGCGGTTCACGCTGATCGAAGCGCGCATCAATCCCGCCGAATACAAACACCAGATGTGATGATGCCATGCTGATCGATCGAATCATCGGCGCCGCGGCAATGTTGCTGGCGGCTGTTTATTTATACGCGACTTCGCAAATCCCGACGCTCGAGATCGGCGACCCGTTAGGGCCCAAGGCGTTTCCGATGTTGCTCGGCATCGCGCTGATCGCGGCGGCAATCCTGCTTTTTATCGAGACGCTGAAAGCGGACGCCGATGAGGGCGAAAAAGCGCCGAGCGGGAGCATGCGCCACTGGTGGCTGATCGGCGGCGTCACGGGGTGGACAGCGCTATATTTCGGTTTGTTCGATCGCGCCGGCTATCTCATCGCCACGGTCATGTACCTGCTTCCCATGATGGCGGTTTTCAATCCCGGCAAGTGGGTCGCCAACGTGCTGACCACGGTGCTGTGGGCGGTGGGCAGCTATGTGCTGTTCGTGAAGATACTCGGCGTCGTGCTGCCCGTCGGCCTGCTCGGTTTCTAGGAAAATCGCGATGGACACACTCGGCCATATTCTCAACGGTTTCAACGTCGCGTTGATGCCGATCAACCTGTGGTACACGTTCCTCGGTTGTTTCATGGGCACGATCATCGGTATCCTGCCCGGCATCGGGCCCGCGGCCGGCATCGGGCTCCTGATCCCGATCACGTTCGGCATGGACCCGACTTCCGCGCTGATCATGATGGCCGGAATTTATTACGGTGCGATGTACGGCGGCTCGACCACTTCGATCCTGATCAACACGCCGGGCGAAGCATCGTCGGTGATGACCGCGCTCGATGGCTACCAGATGGCAAAAAAGGGCCGCGCCGGCGCGGCCCTCGCGGTTTCGGCAATCGGATCTTTTCTCGCCGGCACTTTCGGCATCGTTGCATTGACGATGCTGGCGGTGCCGCTCGCGGCGGTTGCGCTCAAGTTCGGGCCGGCCGAATATTTCTGCCTGATGTTGTTTGCACTGGCGGCAGTGTCGTCGCTGACCGGTAAATCCGCGGCGAAGGGCATCATGTCGACGGTGCTCGGTCTGATGGTCGCGACGATCGGCATCGACTTGCAGAGCGGTCAGCCGCGTTACACGATGGGCGTGCCCGAATTGCAGGACGGCGTGGGCTTCCTGGTCGTCGTGGTCGGCATGTTCGCGATCGGCGAAGTGCTCAGCAATCTCGAAGAGCACATCAAGGGCAAGGCGGAAATCATCCGCCTCTCAGGCAAGCTGTGGCTCACGCGCGAGGAATGGCGCCGGTCAGTCATGCCGATCATTCGCGGCGGCGTGATCGGCTTCTTCAAAGGCGTGCTGCCGGGCGCGGGCGCGACGATCGCAACCATGATGTCGTATATGGTGGAGAAACGCATATCGAAGACGCCGGAAAAATTCGGCACCGGCATGATCGAAGGCGTCGCGGGACCGGAGGCGGCGAACAACGCGGCAACGTGCGGCGCGATGGTGCCCTTGTTGACGCTCGGCATCCCGGGTTCCGGCGCTACGGCGGTACTGATGGGCGCGTTCATCATGTACGGCATCCAGCCCGGGCCGCTGCTGTTCGAGAAACGTCCCGATCTTGTGTGGGGACTCGTCGACAGCATGTACATCGGCAACATCATGCTGCTGATACTCAACCTGCCGTTGATTGGAATCTTCGTGCGCATCCTGTACATACCGACGGGCATCCTGCTGTCGCTGATACTCGCGATTTCGGCGATCGGCGTTTATTCGATCAACGGCAACGCGCTCGAGCTCCAGATGGCTCTGATGTTCGGCATCGTCGGCTACGTTTTCCGCAAAATCGACATTCCGCTGGCGCCGATGGTGCTGGCGCTCGTGCTTGGCGGCATCATGGAGCAGTCGTTCCGGCAGGCGATGACGATCTCCGGCGCGGACCCCCGCGTGTTTGTCGGCAGCGGCATTTGCATTACCTTGCTGGTGCTGGCGGTCATTACCGTCCTGCTGCCGGTCTTGCTGCCGCGGCTGAGGGCGATGAAAGAGGGCCCCGAAGATCTCGACTCCTGAGGCGCGCATCTTGAAAGGGCAATGATGCATCGTATTACTTTGATTCCGGGCGACGGTATCGGCCCGGAAGTCACCGCAGCGGCGCGCGAAGTCGTCACCGCCGCGGGCGCCGCCGTCGAGTGGGAAATCGCCGAGGCGGGCATGCGTGCGGGAGAAAAATCCGGCCGGCCGCTGGCCGAGTCGGTGATCGAATCGATCAGAAAAAATAAGCTCGCGCTGAAAGGCCCGACGCAGACGCCGTTCGGCGACCCCTATCCCGTGTACGTCGGGGATCGTGTTTACCCGAGTGTCGCCATCGGTCTGCGCAAGGAACTCGGCTTCTACGCCGCCGTGCGTCCGATCAAGAATTACCCCGGCGTCAATTCGCGTTACGAGAACGTCGACTTCATCATCTTCCGCGAAAATTCCGAGGATCTGTATCTCGGCATCGAGCGCATGGTCGATGCCGACACCGCCGAGGCGATCAAGCGCATTACGCGCAGCGGGTCGGAGCGCATAGCGCGCTTCGCCTTCGAATACCTGAAGAGGCTCGGCCGCAAGCGGCTCACCGTCGTGCACAAGGCGAACGTGCTGAAACTGACCGACGGCCTGTTCCTGAAGGTGGCGCAGGACGTCGCGCGCGATTACCCCGACATGGAACTCGACAGCCGCGTCATCGATGCGCTATGCATGGAACTCGTCATCAAGCCCGAGTCTTTCGACGGCCTGCTGCTGCAGAACTTGTACGGGGATATCGTGTCCGATCTTGGCGCCGGTCTTATAGGCGGCCTTGGCGTCGCGCCCGGCGCCAACATCGGCACGGATTGCGCGATGTTCGAAGCGGTGCACGGCAGTGCGCCGGACATCGCAGGCAAGGATCTCGCCAATCCGATGTCCATCATATTGTCGGCGACGATGCTGTTACGCTATATCGGCGAAAATGCGGCCGCCGACAGGATCGACCGCGCACTGTCGGCGGTGCTGAGTGAAAAGAAACACGTAACGCGCGATCTGGGCGGCACCGCCGGCACGCGCGAAATGACCAGGGCAATCGTGGATAAACTCAAATAACGGGAATGGCGATGAGCAGCGGAAAACGCATAGTAGTCGTGGGGGCGGGGGCGATCGGCGGCTACACTGGCGCGCTGATGGCGCGCAGCGGCGAGGACGTCACGCTGATCGATCCGTGGCCGGAGCACGTCGAATACATCCGCGCGCACGGCATGCAGTTGTCGGGGCTGACGCCGGAGGAAACGCATTCGATCAAGGTGCCGGCGCTGCATATCAGCGACGTGCAGCAGCTCGCGCGCGAGAAGCCGGTCGATATTGCGTTCATCAGCGTGAAGTCGTACGACACCGAATGGGCGACGCAGCTGATCAAGCCGTACCTGGCGCCGGGCGGTTGTGTCGTGTCGCTGCAGAATTGCATCAACGAAGAACGCATCGCGGGAATCGTCGGCTGGGGCAAGGTGCTGGGCACCATCGTGAGCCTGCTGGCCGCCGAATGTTATGCGCCGGGACATGTGAAGCGCACGATGCCGCTGGGCGGCGACCACTACATTACTTATCGTGTCGGCGAAGTCCACGGCCGCGTGACGCCGCGCGCGGAAGAAGTCGCGCGCGTGCTGAAGCATGCGGACAGTTCAAAGGTGACGACCAATCTGTGGGGCGAGCGGTGGTCGAAGCTCGTGATCAACTCGATGCGCAACGGCCTGTCGGCCGCGACCGGTTTGTCGGGCAACGAGCGCGATCTCAACGAGCACCCGCGCGACGTGTCGATCCGGCTGGGCGGCCAGGCGGTGCGCGTCGGCCAGGCGCTTGGCTATCAGCTCGAAAAACTGCAGGTGATGGATGCGGAAACGCTGGCGCGTGCGGGGGAGGGCAGCGCGGACGCGAAAGCGGAAATCGTCGATCAGTTGATCAAGC
Source organism: uncultured Streptomyces sp. (assembly GCA_964510405.1). Lineage (GTDB taxonomy): Bacteria > Pseudomonadota > Gammaproteobacteria > Burkholderiales > SG8-41 > PALSA-1004. The sequence goes on from CAZEAX010000140.1 coordinate 7,304, forward strand.
TTTCCAAAACGCGCTCGGAAGAGCAGCGCCCGTCGATGGCACAGGACATGTTCAAAGGGCGACGCACCGAGACCGACTTCATCAACGGGTTCGTCGCCGCGAAAGGGGAAGAAATCGGCGTGCGCGCGCCGCTGCACGCAAGCATGAACGCGCTCGTGAAAAAGGTCGAGCGCCGGGAAGTCAAGGCAAGCCCGGATCTTCTGAAGGGGCTATAGGAGCACACGCATGAAGATAATGCGCTACAGCCGCAAGGGCGAAAAAGCTTCTCAAGCACGACTCGGTGTGCTCGTGGGCAACGACCTGATAGCGGATTTGCGCGCCGGCTATGCGCGTTATCTGATCGACGAGATCGGCAACGCGAAAGGGCGCGAGCTTGCGGCTATCTTTCTGCCGCCGTACATCGCCCAGTTTCTGCATGCCGGCGCGCCGGCGTGGGAGGCGCTGTCGGAGGCCTACGGCTGGTTGTCCGACCTCGTCAAATCCGAGCCGCAGGCGCTCGGCCTGACCGGCCACGAGCTGTTCCTGCCGCTCGCCGATTGCCGGCTTTATGCGCCGGTGCGCGGGAGCAAGATTATCGGTATCGGTCGCAATTACCCGAACTACACGAAGAACGAAGGCAAGGAAGCGGGGCTGGTGCCCGCGGGCTTCATCAAGGTGCCGTCGTGCATCGTCGGTCCCGGCCGCGACATCCTGAAGCCGCACGCAACGCAGCAACTCGATTGCGAAACTGAACTCGCGGTCGTGATCGGCAAGCAGTGCAAGAATGTGCCGGAAGAGAAAGCCTACGACGTGATCGCGGGCTACACGATACTCAACGACGTGACTGCGCGCGACGTGGGAAAACTGGAACGCCAGGCGGGGCACATGCTACTCGGCAAGACCTTCGACACGTTTGCGCCGATGGGCCCGTGGGTGGTGACCAAGGTTGAAATCCCCGACCCGATGAATCTGCGCATCCGCACGCGCGTGAACGGCGAGCTGCGGCAGGAAGGCGGCACGGCGGAGATGATCTGGTCGATTCCCAAACTGGTTTCCTATATATCGCAGATGACGCTGATGCCGGGCGACATCATATCGACCGGTTCGCCGGGCGGCGGGGCGCTCGCCCGTCCCGAGTGGTATCTCAACGCGGGCGACGTGATCGAGTGCGAGATCGAGAAAATCGGCACGCTGATGAATGCCGTAGTCGACGAACCCAGAAGTTAGCCCGGCTTTTTTGCGAACTGGCGGAGGATGATTATGCTGATGCGCGTGTTCCTGATCTTTGCGGTTCTGATGAGTTGCCACGGTGCCGTGCAGGCTGCTGCCGGATGCGCGGGTGCGACGGAAGCGAGCAAGAGCAGTGGCGAGCCCATGGTCGACTGGTACGACAACTATATCCGCCCGTATCGATATTTGCCGGCAGACAAGGCCGCGCAGCGTCTGACCAAGGCCCAGGTCGAAGCGTTCATCGAAACGCTCGGGGCGTTCAACCGCCGCGCTTCGCTCGACCAGATGGAGCTCGAAAATCTGGTGAGCCAAGTTGCAACGAGTTATGCACGCGCGCCTGATTTCAAGGGAATAGACACGGCGGCGGTGGAAAGAATCTACCGGTCAGACTCCGGGCAAAAACTCGATTTTTCGCTGTTCTGCGTCAGCCCGAAATCGTTGCACTCGCCCGACGACGCGTTCAGCGTGACGTTGTTCGGCGTCATCGCCGACGACTGCCAGCATATCGGGTTAAGAGGCTTGGTATTCACCGGAGCACTGGTGAACGGGAGCCCCAGCGGTCAGTGCAAGCCTGATCAGCTTTTCACCAAAATGTATATCTGGCCGTTGCCGGCCGGCACCAATGAAGTGACTTTTATCTGCGGCAAAGACGCCGGCGGCTGCGCGCGCTAACCAAGGCGCGCCCGCACGACGAGGGCGTCGTCGCCGGGCCGCTAAACTTCGCAGTGCTTGGTTAGGCTTGACTCATTCGAGCTTGATGCCGGCCTCGCGCACGACGCGGGTCCATTTCGCCAAGTCATCCTTCACGTAGCGCGCGGTTTCTTCGGGCGAGCTCTCGAGCGTTTCGGCGCCGAGACGCGCAAAGGCATCGTGCGTCACCTTCGTGCGGAGTGTCTTGACCAGCGCACCGTGAACTTTGAGGACAACGTCGTGCGGGGTTGCCGCCGGCATGATGATGGCGGTCCATGTGCTCGAATCGAATCCGGGTATGCCGGATTCAGCGATGGTCGGCAGTTCTGGCATCGCGGACGCGCGCTTTATTGTGGTGACCGCGAGCGCGCGCAGGCGGCCGGTCTGGATGTAGCCAATGGAGGCGGAAAGCTGGTCGAAGAAAATATCGATCTGGCCGCCCATCAGATCCACCAGTCCCGGGCCGCTGCCTTTGTACGGTATGTGTATGAACTTGGTGCCGGTCGCGCTTTGAAAGAGTTCGCCGCTCAAGTGGTTGGTGGTGCCGGCGCCCGACGAGCCCATCGTGATTTTGCCGGGACGCGACCTGGCGAGCGCAATGAACTCTTTGACGGTCTTCGCGGGGATCGACGGATGCTCTTCCAGTACCAGCGGCACGTTGTTGACGAGTGAGGTGAAGGCGAAGTCCTTGATCGGATCGTAGCCGAGCTTGGGGTATAGCGGCGGTGCGGTCGACAACGTGCCGGTGGATCCGAGAGTCAACGTGTAGCCATCGGGCGCGGCCTTGGCGCCGATGTCCGTACCCAACGTGCCGCCGGCGCCGCCGCGGTTGTCGATCACGACTTGTTGGCCGAGCGCCTCCGACATGCCAGGCGCGATCGTGCGCGCGGTGATGTCGATGTTTCCGCCGGGTGCGTACGGCACGATGATGCGGATCGCGCGCTCGGGATAAGCGGCCGGCGCGGAGTATGCGGCAAGCAATAGCGCAGACAGGGTGATTCCGTGAATGAAACGCATTTCTCCTCCGGCGTAATTTTTTTGAACCCGGCCAGCGTAGCATGAAACGCAGGCCGTCCTGAAATCGAGCGCCGCCGATGGCTTATAATCGCTGCTCGCTTTCCCCAGGACATCCCGTGAGGCCCGAGCAGCGCCTGCGTTATTCCGCGATCGTCGATCGCCAACCGCTGAAACTCCCGCGCGGCGTGCGGTTGGTCGTATGGCCGATCGTCAACGTCGAAGTGTGGGACATCGGGCGGCCGATGCCGCGCCAGGCGTTGCCGCCGCCGACCGGCGTCACGCGGCTGCCCGA
>CAZEAX010000141.1:0-10447 GCA_964510405.1 uncultured Streptomyces sp.
GTCAATAGTCCCGCATTTCACGTGTCAAGTGCGGCCGTTTGTGCCGGCGATTCCCGCGACCGGCGAGTGAACGGAGTCGAAACGCTCAGCGCCGCGGCTCCGCCTTCAGCAGCAGCCGCGCGAAATGCCGGCCGGCGAATTTCTGTCCGGCCTGCAACGGTCGACGGTCTTCGCCGAGACTCGGGTCGAACAGATTTTCGGGGGCATCGGCTTCGTACAGATGCATGTGACTGCCGGCGGGATCGGGGCCGATCTGGGCGCGATGAGGCGCATGCTGAAGTTGCCATGCGCGATGGACGCCGGGCAGTTCCAGCACTTGCTTCAGGTGCTGCGCGGCTGCGGACTGGAATTTTCTTTCTGCTGCTGCCGCGCCTTCGAATTTGCTTTCGCAGCGCGCCCAGCAGCGGCCGGCGCGATCATCTTTTTCGATCAGCGACAGCACGCGGTAAAACACCCTGCCCCAATTTCCGATATCGCGGCGCCAGGGTTCGTTTTCCATGACGGGCGGCGGCGGGTCTTGCGGGAAGGACTTGAACAGCGCGGGATCGTTGATGGAGTAGATCTGCTGGTATTCCTGCTCCATCACGCCTTCATTTCCGCTGCCGCGCAGTTCTTGCGTGCGCCACGCCGTGGAGTAACCCGGCTTGTCCGCGAGTTCCTGGATATGCGCGTCGTAGTGAGTGTTGAACTGGCGGTCAAACTCCTTGTTCACCAGGTCGAACCTGACGAAGCACATATAGGGAAACGCCTTGATGTCCACCATGTCACGTTCCTTTGCGAATTTACGGCTCAGGCCGTCACTCTTCAGCCACTATCCCCGCGCGCTTCACTACTTCGGCGGTGCGCGCCCGCTCGCGCTGGATAAAGGCGGCGAATTCCGCCGGACTGCTGCTGACAGCGGTCGCACCCTGTTGCGCAAACTTGTCCGTCACTTCCCGACTATCGATGGCCGATACCGCGGCGCTATGCAACCGCTCGACGATAGCACGCGGCGTGCCGGCGATGGCTGCGAGCCCCCACCACTGCGTCATTTCGTAACCGGGCAGCGTCTCGGCGACGGTCGGCAGTTGCGGCAGCAGCGGGTCACGCCTGGCACCCGTGGTGGCAATTGCCTTCACCCGGCCGTTGTTCGCATGCGGCAGCACGACGAGCGGCGAAGTGATCAGCAGCTGGATCTGACCGGCGATAAGATCGGTGATGGCAAACGCCGTGCTCTTGTAGGGAACGTGGGTCATGTGCGTGCCGGCAAGCAGGTTGAAGAGTTCGCCGCCGATGTGCGCGGGCGAACCGCTGCCGGCCGAACCGTAGTTGAAGCGCCCCGGCCGGGATTTGGCGAGTTGCACGAGTTCCGGAATCGTGGAAGGCGCTGATGGATGCACTGCCACTACACTCGACACCCACGCGATCCCGGTGAGCGGGATGAAGCTCTTGTCCGGATCGAACGGCAAGCGGCGCCCCATCGCAGGATGTGTTGCGAACACCACTTGCGATACGAGCAGCAGGGTGTAGCCATCGGGCGGCGCCTTCGATGCGAGTTCGGTGCCGATGATGCCGCTGGCGCCGACCCGTGTGTCGACTACTATCTGCTGCCCGAGCGTTTCGGCCATCTTTCGACCGATGATGCGCGCCAGCACCTCGTTGGAACTGCCGGGCGCCGTCGAGACGATGAGACGGATCGGACGACTGGGGAAAGTCTGCGCGTCGACTGGCCCGGCAGTCATGACCGCCAGTGCGGCCGCGTACCAGAAATTATGCGTGCGCCGCACGACAGTCAACGTTGCGCAGAGCGGTAAAGGATCGGGGCTTGTAACGTAGCATCGTCGAAATACATCATTGCAAAACCTTACGCTATCCGATTTTGATGCCGACGTCCTTGATGATTTTCGCGCAAGTCGCAATTGCTTCGCGCACGATATCGCGCAGTCGCTCAGGCGTGCTGCTGACGGCGTCCAGCCCCTGCGCCGCGCGAGATCGACGGCACAAACTTTTCCAGCGATCGCAGGATCAGTATACTGCCGGGACCATGAATTGCGGATACCGCACCAGCCCGCTTCCCGGGGCGCACTTTGTTTTGGCCCTGCTGCTGGCGGGCACTGCCGCATCCGCAGCCGAACTCAACGGCCGTGTTGTCGGCGTCAGCGACGGCAACTCGATTACGGTGATCGACACCGGCAAAAAGCAGCACAAGATCACCCTGGCCGGGATCGACGCCCCCGAGCTCAAGCAGGCTTACGGCGCGCAAGCGAAGAAAAATCTCGCCGATCTGGTATTCAACCACCCGGTGACCGTCGTATGGGAGAAGCGCGATCGCAACAAGCGCATTCTCGGCAAAGTCATGTTTACCCCCAGCCTCTGCGCGAGCCCGGCGTGCCTGGAGAAAACGGACGCCAACTATCAGCAGATCGCTACCGGCATGGCGTGGCACGACACGCAATACGAGCCCGAGCAATCACGCGAGGACCGCGAACGTTATGCGGCCGCGGAAAAACAGGCGCGCGCGGCCAAGCGCGGACTGTGGGCGGATGCTGCGCCGGTGCCGCCGTGGGAATGGCGGCGCAAGAAGGGAAACTGACGCGTGCCGCGGCGCGTTATGCGTTGCAATTCGCCAGCGGCGAAATACCTCGTTGCAAGACCTGACGTCGTTTTATTTTTCCACCGGTCATGCGCGCGACTGCATCGTCTTAAGCCAGCCCGGCAACGCAGCGACGGAATCGAGCACGGCATCCGGAACGACGGCCGGGTGCTCGAGGTCCGTCTGACGAAACTTGCCGGTGCGGACCAGCACGCCCGCGATTCCGGCATCCCTGGCCCCGCGCACGTCGGCCTCGATGTCGTCGCCCACCATGACGGTGCTGCCGGCGGGCACTCCGAGATCGACGAGCGCCTGTTCGTAGAACGCGCGCGCCGGTTTGCCGATCACCGTCGCGTGAACGCCCGACGCTTGTTCGAGGCCGACAATGTACGGTCCGGCGTCCAGGCTCAAGCCGTCCCGGGTCTGCCAGTAAAGATTGCGATGCATGGCGACCAGCGGAGCGCCTTTCTGCAGCAATCGAAGCGCGTGGTTGAGCGAGTCGTAGCCGAACTCGATCCCGGCGCCGCCGATGACGACCACGTCGGCAGGCTCGCCCGGCTCCGCGAGCGCGATGCCCTGAAAGTCCGGTCCGATCTCGCCGCTGGTGAGCAGAAAGCAGCGGGCGCCGGGATGCGCATGCCGCAGGTAGGCTGCGGTCGCCGCCGCCGCCGTTAAAATTTCGCCGGGCTCGATGTCGAAGCCGGCCTCGGCCAATGTTTCGCTTAATACCTGGCGTGTACGCGATGTAGTGTTGGTGACAAAACGCAAGCAGTAACCGGCGGCGCGCAATTGGAACACGGCATCGATAGCCCCGCTTAACGCCCGCCACGAAACGGTAAGAACGCCGTCGATATCCAGAAGAACTGCCTGATAGGCCATAGTGCCTGACCGGATGCTGCGCTGCCGCAAACGTTCAATTTAACGCTATTCCATATCAGCGTAAAGGTGGTTTGGGCAATCAAACGGGCCAACACCGCGTTATTAAAAAAATCCCGCACCCGCGCGGATTTCTCTAAAGCGCCAAAGCACAGGCAAGCGCGGTATCAGCGGTCGACCAGCGCGATTTCCGTACCCTTGCGCGCGAGCGTCTTGCTTTGGGGCAGGTTGAGATAAGGTGCGGCTTCTTCAGGCTTGAACCCGTACGCAAATTTCATTTCGCCCCAGCCGAAGCTGGCGACGCCATAGCCGCGATACACGCTCACGCGCTTGAAATGAAATTCCGCCGCGGTGTTGTCGCTGCATTGCAGCCTGCCCGAACCGCCTTTTTCCGCGCTGGAAGTGAACTCTCCGGCGCACGTCAGCGCAGGATTCTTTTGCGAGCGTATCGCGACCGTGCCCGTTCCGTCGAGATGGCCTTCAGCCTCGCCGACATAGACGTCATCCGCTGCTATCGCGATGACCTCTCCCGTCGCTGAAAAGAGGCCTGCAGAGGCGACCGGCACGGCGCCGGCGAATCCGATACAAGCGGCGAAAGCCGCAAAAACGCTTTTCGTAAACATGTCAGAGTCCTTGGCTTCAAAGTGGCACCAGAGCCCCGACGATACGCCCGGCACGATCGATGCCAAGCATGTTTACATTTTTTCACAACTCTTAATAAACGCTTACTCAACGGGCGATAGACAGCGTGCATTATTGCCGCTGCAGGCCCGCGCTGCGCGCGATCGCTCCGTAGCGCTCGATGTCCGTGCGCAGCAATTCGCCGAGCTGCTCGGGCGTGCCCGGCCAGGGATCGACGCCCTGGGCCGCGAACTGCTCGCGCATGTCGGGAGCCTCCAGCACTTTCACCAGCTCACGATTCAGCCGCAACACGATGTCGCGCGGTGTCCCCGCGGGCGCGAACATGCCGTACCACAACGGCATCGTGAAACCGGCAACGCCGGCCTCTATGCCGGTCGGCACTTCGGGAAGAGTGGGAACGCGCTGCCCGGTGAGCACCGCCAGCGCGCGCACCTTGCCGGCGCGGATTTGCGGGATTGCCGTGGTGACCGGCATGACCACTTCGTCGACTTCGCCGCCCATCATCGCCGTCATCGCCTGCGTGACGCCTTTGTACGGGATGTGCACGATATTGATCTTCTCAAGATGCTTCAACAGCTCGTTGGCGAGATGGTTGGTCGTGCCGGCGCCGCCCGAGCCGAAATTGAGTTTGCCCGGATGCGCGCGCGCGAGGTCGATGAACTGCCGCAGGGTTTTTGCGGGCACCGACGGATGCACGAGCAGGATGTTCGGGATCGACGTCAGCCGCGCGACGGGTGCCAAGTCGTTGACGGGATCGTAGCCGGGGTTCACATACAGCGACGGACTGACGGCGATATTCGCCGTCGCGATCACGATCGTGTAGCCATCCGGCGCAGCCTTCGCCGTGAGCGCTATTCCCAGATTGCCGCCGGCGCCGGCCCGGTTGTCCGCCACGACCGGCTCGCCGAGCGGCTCGGACATTTTCTGCGCGAGCATCCGGCCCACGATATCGCTCGACGCGCCGGCGGGAAACGGCACGATCAGGCGTATCGGCTTGACCGGATACGCGCGCGCGGCGCCGGGTGCCGCGGACTGCGCGCAAGCGCCGGCGCAACTCAACGCAAGGAGCACACCGGCGACAACGACATTGCGGGTACGTAGCGAGCCCATCCATCCCCCCTGTTTGGCATGCGAGATGTCGTGACGAACGCGTATCTGGCGGACCAACGCCGGGGATCCGTGGTTTTGCAATGTAGCTCCGTTGCCCGCATTCAAGCGAGTCGCGATGATCTGCGAGTTACGCGCAGATCCCGGCATTTCCCCGCGATCGCGGTTATGGCTGCGCGTGCTGGTTGGCCATGAGCTGGGCCAGTACGCACGACGCAACGCGGGTTTCCTGCGAGTCGCTGCGATTCATCAGCACCATCGGCACGCGTGCCCCCATCGCGACCCCGCCGGAGACTGCGTCGGACAGATGTTCGAGCTGCTTCGCGAGCATGTTCGCCGACTCGATGTCGGGCGCGACCAGCACGTCGGCGTGGCCGGCGACCACCGAGCCCAGGCCGTGCGCGCGCGCTGAAATGATGGAAACGGCGTTGTCGAGGGCCAGCGGACCTTCGACCAGCGCGCCGGTGATCTGTCCGCGGTCGGCCATTTTGCACAGCAGGGCCGCGTCGGTGGTGGCGCGCATTTTCGGGGTCACCACTTCGATCGCGGCGAGCAGCGCGACCTTGGGCTCGGCCACGCCCATCGCGTGCGCGAAGTCGATCGCATTCTGCACGATGTCCACCTTGTCCTCGAGCGAAGGCTCGATGTTGACGAGCGTATCGGTGATGAACAACGGGCGCGGATAGTTCTGCACGTCGATGTACTGCACGTGGCTGATCCGCCGCGCACTGCGCAAGCCGCGCGGCGCGATCACCGCGTGCAGGAATTCGTCGGTGCGCTGGCTGCCCTGCACGAGTATGTCGACTTCTCCCTCGACCGCCAGCGCCACCGCGCGCTCGGCCGCCGCGCGGCTGTGCGGGACGTCGACGAAACGGCAGTCGTGCAGGTCGAGGCTGTGCTGCTCGGCAAGCGCGCGCATGCGCGCTTCGGGCCCGACCAGCACCGGCAACATGGCGCCGGCATCGCGCGCGCCGACCACCATGCGCAGCGATTCGAGGTCGCACGGGTGCGCGAACGCGGTCGCCTTCGGCGCGATGCCCTTGCTTTTCTCCAGCATCCGCCGGTAACGCCCCTCGCGGTCGGAGATCGTCAGCTCGGGCATCGCCATGCGCGCGCGCTTGATCTTTTCGACCGGCGCCAGCACTTCGGCCTGACCGCTGATGACCTTGAGATTGTCCTGGTTGGTGCACACGCAGTCGAACACCATGTGCTTGTTGTGATCGAACTTCTGCGCGCAGGTCAGCGTCACCTTGATCGTGTCGCCGACCTTGACCGGGCGCGAAAAGCGCAGCGTCTGATTGAAGTAAATCGTCCCCGGCCCGGGGAATTCGGTGCCGAGCACGGTCGAGATCATTGCGGCACCCCACATGCCGTGCGCGATCACTTCGTGGAACATGCTCGAGTGCGCGTATTCCGGATCGACGTGCGCCGGATTGACGTCGCCCGACATGATGGCGAAGAGCTGGATGTCTTCCCGCCGCAGCGTGCGCGTCAGGGTCGCCACGTCGCCGACGTTGATCTCGTCGTAGGTGCGGTTCTCGATGTAGGAATCTCGCGTATTGGGCAGGTTCATGGCGGCGTTTCCTTCAAAAAACAGTTATGGCGGGCGGGAACCCCTGCCATTATTGTACTGCGGCGACGTCTGCGGTTGATGCAGATCAACCGCACTGCGGGTTAGCGCAGCAGGCCGACCAGTTCCGCAACGTTTTTCACGTCGCGAAAACTGCGGATCACCCGCATGCTCTGTTCGAGGTTCCCGCCGGAAAACTTCGCATACGGCGCGAGCGCGCGGTATTTGCTTTCGACGTCGCGCCACTCGATGCCAAGTATCGCGGCGCCGCGCGGCGCATAGACCGTGTCGGTAAAACTCCGGCCGTCACTGGTCTTGATCGTCACGCTCGCGCCGGCCTTGTAGCGTTCCAGATTTTCCGTCGGGGGTGCTGCGACTTTGACTTTGCCGAGCAGGCCGCGGATTGCCGGGTTGTTGATCTTGTCTTCGAACGCGTGCTCCCACGAAAAATTCCGCTCGGCAACGCCGCAGGCCGCGAAGTACGCGGGGCTGTGCGCGACGCCGATCAGGTCGGTCGGAAACTGCGGGCCGGTGAATCCCTGGAAGCCGGGACGCGAGATCGTAATCGATTCGACCTCATCAGGTTTGACGTTGCCTGCGCGCGCGGCGTTGGCCGCGGCTTCGGCTACCGCGTGGTGCGGATGACCGCCGGGCACAAGCTTGATGCCCATGTCGGTCAGGATGCTCCAGCTTTTGCCCAGGTCGCGCGTGACCCCGGCGACATCCGGCTTGTTGCCATAGACTTCGAAGAAGCCGAGCCTGGTCTCGAGAATATTTTCCTCCGCGATGTAGCCCTTCCCCGCCGCCTGCACCGCGTTGATACCCAGCATCGTGGCAAGTCCCGCGTGATACTCGCGCGCCACGCTCGTTTTTGCGGCGGCATGCAGCCCGCCCATCGACGTCGCCGCGAGCGCAATGGCCTGCGTCATTTGCGCTTCATTCAACTTCATCAGGCGTCCCGCGGCAACGGTTGCTGCGTAGATGGCGACTATGCAGCCGTGAAAGCCTTTGGTCTGCAGGCCGCCTTGCATCGCGGTGTTGATGCGGCCGGCCGCTTCGATCCCGAGCACGATCGCGGCGAGCACGTCCGGCCCGCCCGCTCCGGTCTTCTCGGCGACTGCCAGCGCAGCCGCGCACACGGGCGTGCCGGTGTGGACGATGTTGCGCAGATCGCTGTCGTCCGACGCCGCCGCGTCGCTCATCACGGCATTGATCCGCGCCGCCGCCGCGACCGGCAGCTTTTCCGCCGCGCCGAACCACGCCGTGGCCTCCGCCTTGCCGCCGCGCTCCACTTCCAGCGCGCGTATGATTTTCGATGATTCGATCGTCGAACCCAGCGATGCGCTCGCGATGGTGCTGGAGATCAGCATCTCCGCATGTTCGATGGCTTTGGCCGGCAGATCTTGGTAACTCTGCCGCACCAGGAAGGCTGCTAGTTCTCCTGCAACACTCATTACATACCTCGCTTAGTCGTGCTCATGGTAGTTGGATTGATTGACCTTCAACGTGTCTCAGGGTCGGCAGCAGCCGGCCCGAATGCGGAATTCGCAGCGGCGGCCTGGGTGATGACTGCCGCGTCATCCGGCAGCAGGAATCCGGCTTTCATCAGTTCCAGGGTGGCGATGCGGATGCGGTTCACATAATCGTCGCGGTTGCGGTAGCGCTCGGCGATGGACGGACGCGCATCGCCTGTCGCGTCACGCTGCGCTTTGCTCGCCGCGAATGCCGTGTAAGAACCGAGCAGCGAGCAGTTGCGCACCGCGGGCAGGTTCTGACCGCCGTGCGTGCCCAGCGGCACTGCGAGATCCGGCAGGCGCACTCCGCCGATGGCGTTGCCGTCGGCGTCGCGCCTGGGCACCTGGATCACGGCATTGGGCAGATGCGCCGGCGCGCGCAATGCGGGCGGCTCGCCGCCCGCCGGCTCGAGCGGCATCAACTGGTTTGCCGGCGGCTCCGCGTTGACTGCAACCCACGCGTCGAGCTTCAGCAGCATCGCGCGCGATACCGGCGTCCAGTCGAGACGGCTCGGCGCCAGCGTGCATTCGGCCGGCGCCTTGGGCACGCGCACGTGCGAAGCGCCGGCAATGTCGTACATGCGCACGTTCGCCGGCAACGGCTGGTCGGCAGTGCCCGACGCGCCGGTGCGTCCCAGCGACGCGCGTATCGAGTAATAGTCGCTCACCGAACTCATCAGGATCATTTTCGGCGGCACTTCGCCGCGCGCCTCTACCCGCTTGATGATTTCGCTGATCGTCAGCGGATCTTCATTGACGCCGCGAAACTCGGGATTGGCAAAGGACGGTCCGCCGTTCGCGCTCGACTCCGGGCCGGTTCCGGTCTGCAGGATCGGCAGTATCCCGGACGCCGACACGAAAACGTGCATGCCGTCGAACACGCGCCGCCCGCCGGCCATGTTGAAGCCGTTCAACAAAAAGGTTTTCAGGTACCGGCCGGTCTGTGATTTGCCGCTCGCGAGCACGCGGCTCACGCTGCCCTTCAGCGGATTGGGCGTTCCCGCCGCATCGGCCGGCGCGTGCGCGAGGAAATCGGCCGCGTCGCGCATGATCGCGAAGCCGGCGCCCTCGACGTAGCGCTTCCTGCCCTCCGCGTCGACGAAGTACGGCAGGTCGGCGCCTTTGCCGAGTTCCCAGTACACCTCGGCGATGGTGTAACCATAGTCCTCCAGGAAGCCGACGCCCGGCGCGAACGTTCCCGACAGGAACGGCACGTCGCGCGGAGAGTTGTACAGCGCCTGCGCGTAGGCATTGCCGCGATTGGGCACATCGAACAGCAGCGTGCCGTTGCCGCGGTCCGGCCCTGCCGGCATGATGAGAACGATGCGCGACGAGTAATCGACGCGGCCGCGCGCGTTGCGCTGCACCTTGTCGAGTCCCGGAATAGCTTCTTCCGGCGCGAGGTCGCCGTGGACCTTGCCCTGCCAGATGACGTATTCGCCGGTCCGAAATGTCCCGTAAGGCTGCCTGGAGGTAATTTCGAGACGGGTGATCTCCGCGTTCGCGGCCCCCGCACCGGCGAGCAGCGAGACGAGTAGCGTTGCGGCAATGCGCGACAGTCGATTCTGCATTGGAATTCCCCCTTGGATTGCAGCGAATATTAGCACTCCGGGGCGAGGCGCGATTGTGCTGCCGGAACTTGCATCAAGTCACCACATAACCTAACCTGAATATTCGCCTGATGGCTGTCGTCATCGTAGGCTGAAGAATTTGCGCCGATGCTTTATTTCAGAGGAGTGCGGACATGAGATTTTTAAGAACTGCATTATGCTTGTCGCTGCTCGCGGCGCTTGCCGCCGGTGCTGATGCGTTTGCATCCAATAATGCCGAAGGGAAATCCGTATTCGAACGATCGGGCGCACCCGCCGCAGCCGCACGTGCGGACTATTTGCTTCTCGCTCAGGGCGGCGCAGACCGGAACGCCTGCCTGAGCGCATGCCAGAGCAAAAACAATAGCTGCCTGGCGCCGATTGCCGCCGATTGCAACAGCAGGGGCTGCACGAATGAACGGAATGTCTGCACCATGCAATACGAAGAATGCACCAAGAGCTGCCCGGCGCGTTAAGAGGAGATCGGGTGACCGTTCCACTGATCGCTCGAGGCAGCCTGCTCGCGGCAATTGCATCATGCAGCCGGGGTTTTTCCTGGAGCCGACCGTGCTGGCCG
>CAZEAX010000142.1:0-10420 GCA_964510405.1 uncultured Streptomyces sp.
GGTCTCTTGCCGATCAACCTCGGCGCGATGCACCTCTACGACAAGATCGCGTACTACGACGTTGAAGGCGTCACTAACGACGCGGAAGAAAGCGAGCACATCGCAAAAGCTCTCGGCACCAAGAACGTGATGATCCTGCGCAATCACGGTCTTCTGACCTGCGGCCCGACGATGGGCCACGCGTTCCACCTGATGCGGCGGCTCGAAATGTCGTGCGAGACTCAGGTGATGGCGCAAGCGGGCGGCGCGAAACTGATATTCCCGCCGATGGACGTCGTGCGCAAAACCGGCGCGCAAACGACCCAGCTCGTGCAGAAAAAAGAGAAAGACACATCCGACGGCCCGGCGATCATGTGGGCGGCGGTGCGGCGCTGGATGGAGCAGATCGACCCGGGCTACATGCACTGAGCGTTGCCTGTTAACTGAAATTCAAAAAGTGCGACGCGGGCCGCACTGGCTGATTGTTGCCGTAATCCCTGCCGCGCTGGTGTCCGTGGCAGCGGCGCAGCCGTATCCTGATAAGCCGATCCGGCTCCTGATTCCGTCGCCGCCGGGCGGCGGCACCGATCTGCTCGGCCGCATCGTGAAAGACGGCTTCACCGAAATGTGGGGGCAGCCGGTCGTGGTGGACAATCGCGGCGGCGCGAGCGGACGGATAGCCGCTGCCGCGGTGGCCAAGGCGAATCCGGACGGCTACACCTTATTTTTTACCTATGGCGGTGTGCTGACGACGGGGCCGGCGATGTTCGGCAAGCTGCCCTACGACACGCTTGCGGATTTCGCGCCCGTAGCGATGATGGCGCACGTGCCGGGTGTGCTCGTCGCGCATCCATCGTTTGCGCCGAAAACGGTAGCGGAACTCATCAAGCTTGCGAAGGCGAAGCCCGGCGCACTGACTGCCGCTGCGTCGAGCATAGGCACCGCCTCGCATCTGAACATGGAACTCTTCAAATTGATGGCGGGCGTCGACGTGCTGGTGGTGACTTATCCGGGCGACGCGCCCGCGCTGGTTGCGCTGCTGGGCGGCCATGCGCCTTTCGGGTTTGCGAGCACGCTGGTGGCTACGCCGCATCTGCAGGCCGGCAAGCTGCGGGCCATCGCAGTGGCCACGGCGCAACGTCTGCCCAATTTACCGGACATTCCGACCATTGCCGAGAGCGGGCTGCCCGGCTACGAAGGGCTGCTCTTTTACGCACTGATGGCGCCCGCGAAAACGCCGCGGCCCATCGTCACCAAGTTGAACGAGGCAGTCAGGAAGATCAAGCAAGCGGCTTCAGTGAAACAGCTATTGTCGACGCTGGGTGCCGTCCCCATCGACATGACCCCAGAGGAGCTCGGCGCGTTCCTGAAAAGCGAGCTCGCAAAATGGACGCAAGTCATACAAGCACGCGGCATACACCCCGAATAACTTACAACAAAACACGCAGTGCATTACTCTCCTTTCCCCTTGAAGGGGGAAGAGACATGAGCTGTGCGATGGACGAACAAGATCACAGCTGAAAAAAGGACCAGCATGGATATCGGAACATTCCTGCTCCTGCAATCGCCGGCGGCGCGCCCGTCGCAGGAGGTCTACGCGCGCGGCATCGAGCAGGCGCAGGCCGCCGAAGCGCTCGGCTATCGCAACGTGTGGCTGGGCGAGCATCATTTCTCGACGTACGGCTATCTGTCGCGGCCGTGCCAGCTCGCGACGTACATCGCGGCGAAGACGACCCAACTGCGCGTGGGCACCGCGGTGATCGTGGTGCCGCTGCATCATCCGCTGATCATCGCCGAAGAAATCGCGATGCTCGACATTCTCTCCGGCGGCCGGCTCGACGTCGGGCTCGGCCGCGGCTACCAGCGCTATGAATTCGAGCGCTTCGGCCTGAAGCTCGATTCCGGCGGCCAGCGCTGGGACGAGTCGATCGACATCCTGATGAAATCGTTCACCGGCAAGCCGTTCAGCTACGACGGCAGGATCTTTCCGGTTCCCGAGACCTCGGTGTATCCGCAACCCGTGCAGAAGCCGCATCCGCCGGTCTGGATCACGGCGCAAAGCGAATATTCGATCGATGCGGCCGTCAAGCGCGGCTTCAACGTGCTGACCGGCGGCTTCGGCGTTCCCGTCGAGCGGCTCGCCGAATTCGGGCAGATCTTCAATCGCGTCCTCGCCGAGGTGAAGCCGCCCGAGCCGCCGCGCGTGGGCGTGCAGCGCGCGGTTTACGTGACGAAAGACGCGGCCGATGCGCGCGATGCCGCCGAGCAGGCGCGCTGGAACATGCGCGTGACGTTGAGCCTGCGCAACAACTACGAGCGCGTCGAGAGGGGCAACGCCGTCCCGATTCCCGCCAAGACCGAGCCTACGATCGACGAGTTGATCGACCGCTACCTCGTGATCGGCAATCCGGACACGGTGATCCGCCAGATCAGGCGCGTCAAGGAACTCGTCGGCATCACGCACTTCAACTGCAGCTTCTGGTTCGGCGACCTGGACCAGGCGCGCGTGCTGCGGTCGATGGAGCTTTTCGCGAAAGAGGTGATGCCGGCGGTTGAGTAATGTCCGGCGCTTTGATTTATGATTCGCTGCATAGCTCTTGATCCCGCATCGGGGAGGCGCGATGGAATTGCGGTCAGGCGACGGGCCCACCACGCAAATCGGTTACGTCAACGCCAACCGGCAAAAGTGCCATGGCACGTTCGGCGTCTATGGCACGGATCATAATCAATACGCGTACCGGCTCGAATGCCTGCAGTGCGGATATGTATACGGCGCCAACGGCAGCGACATCGCCGCGCGGCTGTGCCCGCAATGCCAGGGCGGGGTCGAGGGCATACAGTACTGGCTGCCGGACATCAGTCCGAAGGCTTTCAAACTGACGGACAATTAAGTTGACGGACAAATAACATGCGCGCAGCGATCCGTGTGGTGCTCGTTGGAATGCTCGCCGGGGTTTCCGCCGGCGCGTCGGCGCAAATTTACGAATGCATAGACGCCAACGGCAAGCTGGAATTCACGCAGAAATGCGCGCCGGGCACGGTCAGGCAACGGGAAGTCGCGAAGACCGGTACGGGCGAACTCAACGGCGCCGCGCCGCCGCAGACTTCGTACAAGGACGAGGAGCAGGCGTTTCGCCGGCGCCAGTTCGAACGCGAGGCGGAGGAAAAAAAGGAACGCGCCGCGGCGGAAACTGCCGCGAAAAATTGCATGAATGCGCGCGCGCGGCTGGCCTCGATCGAAAGTGCCCGCCGCGTCTCGGGCGGCAACGATCCGCAAACCGGCGAACGCCGTTATCTCGACGACAACGAGCGCGCCGCCGCGACACAGAAAGCGCGCGACGCCGTGTCGGCGAATTGCAAGTAAAACCCCTACTGCGGCTGCAGCTTCGCGGCGGCGACGACCTTGCGCCAGCGCAGGATTTCCTCGCGCAGAAACGCCGCGTAGTCCTGGGGCGGCATCGGCGCGGGGTCGAGACTCAGCGTTGCGTACTGCTCGCGCACTTCCGGCGTGGCGAGCGCTTTTGCAATCGCGGCTTCGAGCCGCGCGACGGGTGCGGCAGGTGTTGCGGCCGGCGCGAGCAGGCCGTAGCGCGTATCGACGACAACGTCGGGATAGCCCGACTCGGCGAACGTCGGCGCATCGGGCAGCGCGCGCGCTCTGCGCGCGCTCGCGATTGCAAGCACGCGCACCTTGCCGGCCTTGATCTGCGCGATCGCGCCCGGTGCTGAAATGAACATCGAGTCGACGTGACCGCCGATCACATCGGTCAGCGCGAGCGACGCGCCCTTGTACGGGACGTGGACCATGTTGAGGCCGGCCGTCTGCTTGAAGAGCTCGGCGCCGAGATGCAGCGAGCCCCCGGTGCCGGACGACGAGTGCGTCAGCTTGCCCGGGTTCGCCTTCGCCAGCGCGACGAATTCCCTGACGCTCCTCACCGGCACCGTCGGGTTCACGACGAAGATGATGTCGCTCGTCGCGAGCGAGCCGACCGGCGTGAAATCGCGGAGCGGATCGAACGGCAGCTTCGCGTACGTGCTCGAGTTGATCGAGAACGACGACGAAATGACGACCATCGAATAGCCGTCGGGCGGCGCTTTCGCGACCATGTCGCAGCCGATGATGCCGTTCGCACCCGCGCGGTAGTCGATGACGAAAGGCTGGCCGAGGAATTCGTACAGCTTCTGCGCGACCGGCCGCACCGCGAGGTCGTTCGGCCCGCCCGGCGCGAACGGCACGATGATGCGCACCGCTTTCGCGGGATAGTCCTGCGCGTTGGCGAATTGGGCCGTCACAGGCAGCAGCGCTATCGCGGCAAGGATTGCGCGCGCGGCGCGCCGTGCGGTCGTCGGGGTATTCATGCTGTTCTCCTCACCGCGGATTTTTTATTCCGGCATCACTTTACATTGCCGGCGCCGCAAATGCGAAGCCCCGCGATGATTTCGCAGGGCTTCACTTGTGCCACTCCGGGTGGCGTTGTTTCGTCACGTTGCCGTGACCTATGCCGGCCTGTCGTTGCCGGCTTCAGTGTCTAGCTGCAGGAAGAGTCATCGATAGGTTGCCTCCATCGCACGACGATAAGGACTTCGCTGCCACGGAACGGAATGCCCTCAAAACTTGCTTTCAGGTGGCCGCCGCACGTTCGCTTCAGGTACACCCGTCAGAGGGGCGCGCACAACGGCGAATCACGACTGCAGCAACCGAACATCAATGGTTAGTCTGAGAACCTTTCCGAACCGTAATCAACGAAGCAATTTCAGTAAACTCCTTGCGCGTGCACGCGTCAAGGGTATCGTCGAAATATTTTTGAAATAGTCTGACGTGGATCAAACAATTCAATGTTTGGCGCAAAATTCGCGTCGCCGCCGCTGCCCGCCGGGCACGCGTCCGGGCTTATTTCACGCGCGTATAATTTGCCGAAATGCGTTTTAAGGGACGGATAACAACATGGAAAACCAGCTCGCGCTGCTCGACCAGGCCAAAAGCACGCTCGTCGATCTCGCCATCAAGTTCGGGCCCAGGGCCGTAGTCTCCATCCTCATCCTGATCGCCGGCGTCTACGCGGGCCGTGCGGTCGGGCGCATGTTCGAGCGCCCGCTTCATCGTTTGCAGCTCGATCCGCCCGTGCGCACCCTGCTCGTGCGCATCGTGCGGCTGTTCGTGTTCGCGCTGTTCCTCATCATGGCGCTGCAGAACCTCGGCGTCGAGCTGCTGCCGCTGATCGCCGGCCTCGGCGTGGCGGGCGCCGGCATCGCGCTCGCCATGCAGGGCGTGCTCGGCAACGTCGTGGCGGGGCTCACGATCATCTTCACGCGGCCGTTTCGCGTCGGCGAATACATCTCGATCGTCGGGGTCGAAGGGCAGGTCGAGTCGATCGATCTGTTCACCACGCGGTTAAGCCATACCGACAGTTCGATCGTCGTCGTGCCCAACCGCAAGATCGTCGGCGAGATCCTGCACAACTACGGCCAGATCCGGCAACTGAACCTGACGGTCAGCATCGGCCGCGCGGAGGACGTCGACGGCGCGCTCGCCGCCGTGCAGGCGGCGGTGAACGCGAACGCGAGCGTGTTGAAAGCGCCCGCACCGGTGATCGGCGTGACCAAGCTCGGCAGCGGCTCCATCACCATCGCGATCGCGCCCTGGGTGAATGTCGCGGATTACGTGGCGGCCGGCGGCGACATCAATCGCGCGATCGTCGACAAGTTCACCGCGGGCGGCATTCAATATCCGGCGCCGATCGCGATCCAGGTGGAGGGCGGGGCGCAGGCGGTGCATTGATCGGGTGATGGGTGATGAGCGATGGGTGAGGACGTTTCCCATTACCCATTCCCTCTCCCGCAGCGGGAAAATAATCGGGCGTGACGCGCGATAATTAATACTGCGCGCTTACTCCGGTCCCACGAACCCGATGTACGCGCCGCACGCGTCGGCGGGAGTCGCCAGCATCGCGTGCTCGCCGTTCGCGCGCACGCCGCGCACCAGCGGCGGCATGCCGTGGTCCTGCATCCAGCGCGCGGCGGCGCCCATGCCGGTCGTTCGATACAGCGCCTGGAACGGGCCGGGCCCGCGGCGCGCCAGCGCGTCGCTCGCCGGCCCGGCCGCGTAAGGCGTCGCGATGCCGAGGCCCGTCGGCCCGAGCTCGAATACCGCCATGTCCGACATGATGACCGTGCCTTTGTGCAGCTTCGGCCGCGGCATGCCCAGCACTTTCGCATACACGGCGGCATCGGCTTGCGCATCGTGCGTGACGATGTACGCGCGCTCGAGTTTGTAGACACCGTTCGGATGATCGCCGGCCGGCACCTGCTTGCGGCGCTCCGCGAGCGGCGTGAGTTGCTCGATGAAGACGAGCGGCAATGCATTCTGCGCGCCCGGCGTCGCGATCCTCCACCGCAGTTCCCGTCCGGCCGGCGTGCGCCGGCTGCCGTCAATCGGATCGCTCACGTCGACGCCGCGCTTACGCATCGCCGCGACGTCGGCAGCGAGATCGTCGCTTTGCACGACGACGTAGCGGATGCCGCCGCCCGCCGCGATGAATTCGCTCAGCGTCGAATTCTTGCTGCCGGGTTTCAGCGACGCCGCGCGATGTTCCGCCTCGTCGCGGATCGCGAGCAGCTCGACGTAGTCTTCCTGGTTGAACGCGATCGCGTTGTGCGTGCCTTTGCCCGGATGCGCGCCGCCCGCAGCCATGTTGAAGCCGAGCTTTTTGAACTGTGCGATGCCGGTGTCGAGGTCGGCAACGCAGATCGTTACGTGATCGATGCGGGTGAACATTGCGGGCTCCGGGGATTGAATCGCCGCGCACGCCGGCGCGACGGTTAGTGGACTACTCCGCGCGCGCGCCGGAGACTTGAATCACCTTCGCCCATTTGGCGATGTCCTGCCTGATGAAAGCGCCGAATTCCTCAGGCGTTGTCGGCACGAGCTCGACGCCCTGCACGAGGAATTTCTCGCGCAGGTCGGGCTGGCGCAGGATGCGCACGATCTCCGTGTTGAGACGCGCGATGATTTCCTTCGGCGTGCCCGTCGGCACCACCACGCCGTTCCACGATTTCACTTCGAAGCCTTTGAGTCCCGATTCGGCGACCGTCGGCATTTCCGGCGCGAGCGGCGAGCGCGTCAGCATCGTCACGGCGAGTCCGCGCAGCTTGCCGGCTTTTACCTGCGGCAACACGGTCAGCATGTTGTCGAACGTGAGCTGGACGTGGCCACCGAGCAGGTCCGCCATCGCGGGCGCCGAGCCCTTGTACGGCACGTGCACCATTTTCACGCCGGCCATCGCATTGAAGAGTTCGCCGGAGAGGTGCGGGGTGCCGCCGACGCCGCTCGACGAATACGACAGTTCGCCGGGCCGCGCTTTGGCGAGCGCGATCAGTTCCCGGACCGAAGTCACCGGCAGCGACGGATGCACGGCGAGGATAAGTCCCGTCACGTAGTTCTGCGTGACCGGCGCGAAGTCGCGCACGAAATCGAACGGCAGCTTCGCGAAAAGCGACTGATTGATCGCGTTCGCGACGGTGCCGATGAACAGCGTGTAGCCGTCGGGCGGCGATTTCGCGGCGAGTTCGGTGCCGATGTTGCCGCCCGCGCCCGGACGGTTGTCGACGATCACGGCCTGGCCCCACGTTTCGTTGAGCTTCTGGCCGATCGCGCGCGCGATCGCGTCGGTCGGGCCGCCGGCGGGGAAGGGCACGATCACGCGGATCTGCTTGTTCGGATAATTCCCGGCCGGTGCCTGCGCGTAAACGTTGCACGTCGCGATAACCGCGAGCAGGGTGAAGCCTGTGCGCAATTTCATCGCGCGTCACCGGCTGCGCGCTTGACCGCGTAACGTTTATCGAGCTCCGCGATGACGTCGTCGATTTTTTCGACGTCGGCGAACTTCATGTCGAGATCGAAGAGATTCGCGCGATGCGCCGCCGCCGAGCGGTCGCCGCAGGCTTCCTCGACGACGATCACGCGGAAGTTGTGCGAGAACGCGTCGGTCGCCGCCGCGCGCACGCAGCCCGAGGTCGATACGCCGCACATCACGATCGTGTCGATGCCATCGTAGCGCAGGAAGGATTCGAGCGGCGTCTCGAAGAACGCCGAGGGCTTGTTCTTGAGGATGACGACGTCTTCCTTGCGCGGCGCGTATTCCGGCGGCCATTCGTCGGCGCGCGGGTCGCTCGTGTACTGGAACTCGTGCGCGTTGCCGAGCTTGTGGTTCCAGATGCCGCGCCGCGTCGGGTGGCTGCGGTCGTCGCGGCGGCTGTAGTAGACCGGCAGGCCGAGCGCGCGGAACGTTTTGGTGATGCGCACCAGCGCCGCTTTCAACGCCGGGTCGTCGCGCCCGCACATCGCGTACTGCGGGTCGACGAACATCCAGGTCGTGTCGATGTTGAGCAGCGCCGCGCGCGCCCCCATCCCGATCGGATTGCCGAAGGCGCCTTTCGCGTACGTAGCGAGGTCCGTGTCCGGCACGAAGCCGCGCCAGCGTTCGATTTTTTTATTCATGGAAATTTTCCCGATTACAACTGAAATCGCACTTTCGTGAGAGCTTCCGACACTGTGGTGATGTAGTCAAGTTTCACGCTTTCCGGGTGGCAGTTCGGCAGCTGCCGCTCTCCTGCCTAATGCTCCCGGTCTGCCTCCGGGGAAGTAGGCATGAACGCAAAAAAAGTGACCAGCCTCCGGTCTGCCACCGGAGATTAAGTTACGCTATCATCAAAATTTAGTAGCCACATCTATCGAGGGAAACACATGATCAAGCTCGAATTCCACGATCCGTCCGGCGCGCTGGACAAGGCGACGCCGCACGCGCCGCGGCTCGAGTCGTTCGCGGGCAAGAAAGTCGGCATGCTCTCCAACGGGCAGTGGCAGGCGTACCGCATGCTGCCGATGCTGAAGACGATGCTCGAAGCGGATTTCCCCGGCATCGAAGTGGTGTCGGAAGACAATTTTCCGCAGGGCAACGCGTTCATCGGCAACGAAGACGTCGCGCAGCAGGTCAAGGACAGCGGGGTGGACGCCGTCATCATCGGCAACGCGGCCTGAGGGGCCTGCTCCACAGCGTGCGGCCGTGCAGCCGCCAGGTTGGAAGCGATGGGCATCCCCACCGTCACGCTCACGCGCAACGAATTCGTCGGCGTGGTGAAGAACGCAGTGTCGGGCATCGGGCTTGCGCCCGATACGGCGATGGTCACTTTTCCGACGGCGAATTTTCTGCCGGACGCCGATCTCTCGGCGCTCGCGGCGCGCAAGAACGAGTTCTACGACGCGCTGACGAAGTGGACGACCGGCAAGGTGAAGGGCGGCGCGGGCCGCATGCTCGCGGTCGAGGGCGAGACGTACGAAGACGCGCTCGCGCGCGCGAACGAAATGTTCATCGCAAACTCCTGGGGCGACGGCCTGCCGCTGTGGCCGGCGACGCCGGAGCGCGTCAACTGGATATTGCGCGGGGCCGCGCAGCCGCGCGCGCACGTGCTCGGCAAATTTCCGCCGCGCGGCGCGATCGTCACGCTCGAAGCCTGCGCGATCGCGCTCGCGATGGCGGGCGGGCGACCCGAATATCTGCCGGTGCTCGTCGCGGCGGTCGAAGCGTTTCTCGATCCCGACGCGACCGGCGAACTGTTGCAGGCGACCTCGGGCAGTCCGTTCCCGGTGGTGATCGTCAACGGGCCGATCTCCAGGCAAATACGGCTCAATTCCGGTTTCGGTCTGCTCGGCCCCGATCCGCAGCATCCCGCAGGCGCGAGCATCGGCCGCGCGCTGCGCCTCATGCAGCAGAACCTCGGCGGCGCGCTGCCCGGCACCGGCACGATGGCGGTGTTCGGCCACATGCGTTTCACCAACGCCGTGTTTGCCGAAGACGAGGAGGGGCTGCCGGCAGGATGGGAACCGTACGTAAACGAACGCCACGGTTTCAAGCGCGGGACCAACTGCGTGTCGCTCGCGTATGCGAACGGCGCCGCGAACGTATTCCGCCGGGGCGCCAAAAAAGAAACGCTCGAAGAAGACGTGATGCAGGGCCTGCACCGCGTCGCGGGCTACATGCGCGTGCCCGACGTGCATTACCTGCACGGCTACACGGACGGCACGCCCGGCATCGTGGTGATTTCGCGGGTGGTCGCCGCCGATCTCGCGACGCTGGGCTTCACCAAGCAATCGATCCGCGAATTCCTGTTCGAGCATTCGAAGGTGCCGATGGCGGACATGAAAAAGGCGGGCGGCATCGCGTGGATGGAAATCGCCGCGACGGAGGCCGCGCGCGCGAGCATGAACCAGGATCCGTGGCCGATCGCCGAAAAAGCGGCCAATATCGGGCTGGTGGTCGCGGGCGGCGGACATTCCAGCCACGCGCTGTGGCTGCAGGCTTATACTTACGGTGTCATAGGACGCGAGATCAGGCTGCCGGAGGGTTTCGACCAGCTCGTCGCCGAGGCCGCGAGCGCACAAATA
>CAZEAX010000143.1:0-10411 GCA_964510405.1 uncultured Streptomyces sp.
CAAGCCACATCAGGAACATCGTGCCCGTTACCAGCGTGACCATGGTCGTCAGGCGGAATCCGAGGCCGGGTTCAAGCACGAGCCCGCGCTGCGACTCCAGCGCGATAGCGATGCCCATGCCTTGGAACGTCGCAAGCACGGTGGTGCCGTAGCGCGTGTACTGCGTGATCTTGCGGCGGCCCGACTCGCCCTCTTTTTTCAGCGCTTCGAGCGTCGGCGACACCACGGTCATCAACTGCATGATGATGGACGCCGAGATGTAGGGCATGATGCCCAGCGCGAGTATCGTGAAGCGCGACAGCGCGCCGCCCGAAAACATGTTGAACATGTCGAGAATTCCGCCGCGCTGCGACTTGAAGAGCTCCGCGAGCGCGACCGGATCGATGCCGGGCACGGGAATGTGCGCGCCGATGCGGTATACGATCAGCGCGCCGAGCAAGAACAACAGGCGACGGTTCAGGTCGCCCATCTTGCCCTGCATGCTCAATCGGGAATCCTGATTAGCCAACTTTACTCACCCTTCTTTTTCTTGCCGGCGGGTTTGTCCTTGCCGCTCTTGGCTTTCGCGTTGGCGTCCGTCGTGGGCGCGGCTTTCGCCTCCGCCTTGGCTTCGGCTTTCACTTTTGAATCCGCCTTGGCTTTGCTCTTGGCGTCGGCTTTCGCTTCGGCGTCGACCGCTGCCTTGGCATTTTCTTCGGCAATGGTCGCTGAGGTCGTGGCGGCGCGGGTTTCGGCCCGCACAATCGCCGCGGCTTTGCGCGCGACTTTCTTGCCTTCCTTCGCCGGCTTGCCGCCGGTGCTCTCGGGCATTTCAAACTTGCCGCCGGCCGCTTCGACCGCGGCGCGTGCGCCCTTGGACGCCAACAGACCGTGCAGGGTGACTTTACGTTTGATTTCGCCGGACACGATGACCTTGGCCGACAACGCGTGGATCGGCACGATGCCCGCGTCTTTCAGCACCAGGATGTCGATGGTGTCGACCTTCAACCGGTTCAAGTCCGACAGGCGCACTTCGGCGGTGTCGCCGCGCGTCGGCGAATTGAAACCGCGCTTGGGCAGGCGGCGCTGCAGCGGCATCTGGCCGCCTTCGAAGCCGACCTTGTGATAGCCGCCGGCGCGCGAGCTTTGACCTTTGTGGCCGCGGCCTGCCGTCTTGCCGAGTCCGCTGCCGATACCGCGGCCGACACGGCGTTTCGCGTGCTTGGCACCGGCGGCAGGTTTGATCGTATTGAGCTGCATTTGTATTATCCCTCGCTCTTCACGAGATAGCTGACTTTGTTGATCATCCCGCGCGTGGCCGGCGTGTCGATGACCTCGGAGGTCGAATTGATCCGGCGCAGTCCCAGACCGCGCACCGTCGCACGATGCGACTCCATGGTGCCGATCAGGCTTCTGACCAGCGTCACCTTGATGGTTTTTCCCGACTGTTTCGCTTTAGCTTTGGCCATGGCTTATCCCGCGATCTCTTCGACCGTCTTGCCGCGCTTCGCCGCGACGTCCGCCGGCGTGTTCATTGCCTGCAGGCCGTTCAGGGTCGCCCGCACCACGTTGTAGGGGTTGGTCGAGCCGATGATTTTGGCCAGCACGTTGGTCACGCCCATGACTTCGAAAATCGCGCGCATCGGGCCGCCGGCGATGATGCCCGTGCCGTCCGACGCCGGTTGCATGTACACGCGCGCCGAACCGTGGCGGCCGGTTACGGCGTGATGCAGCGTGCCGTTCTTCAAATTGATTTTCACGAGCTTGCGGCGCGCCTCGTCCATCGCTTTTTGCACGGAGATCGGCACTTCGCGCGCTTTGCCTTTGCCCATGCCGACGCGGCCATCGCCGTCACCGACCACGACGAGCGCGGCGAAACCCATGACGCGGCCGCCTTTCACCACCTTGGTAACGCGGTTGATCGCGATCATTTTCTCGCGCAGGCCGTCGCCGCGTTCTTCGCCGCCCGCCATCCTGTTTGCCTGGAGTTTTGCCATGTCGTTTCCTGACTAGAACTTGAGCCCGTGCTCGCGCGCGGCTTCCGCCAGCGCTTTGACACGACCGTGATATTTATAGCCACCGCGGTCGAACGCGACCGCTTCTATGCCGAGCGCCTTGGCTTTTTCGGCGATCAGTTTGCCAACCGCAGCCGCAGCCTCGACATTGCCGCCGTTCTTGACCGATTTGCGCAATGCCGGTTCGACCGTCGATGCGCTGGCAAGAACTTTCGAGCCGCTCGCATCGATGACCTGGGCGTACATGTGCCCGTTGGAGCGATGCACTGCCAGCCGCACCACGCGCAGCTCCGCGATTTTGCGGCGGGTTTGCTGGGCGCGGCGATGCCGTGCCTGATGCTTGTCTTCTTTCATATCTCGCCTCTACTTCTTCTTGGTCTCTTTGAGGATGACCGTCTCGTCGGAATACCGCACGCCCTTGCCTTTGTACGGCTCGGGGCGGCGATAGGCGCGGATTTCAGCGGCCACCTGTCCGACCACCTGCTTGTCGATGCCCTTGATAAGGATCTCGGTTTGCGTCGGCGTCTCGACTTTGATGCCCTTGGGCATCTGGTGCACGACCGGGTGCGAAAATCCCAGCGTCAGGTTCAATTTGTCGCCCTGGGCCTGCGCGCGATAACCGACGCCGACCAGCGTTAACTTGCGCTCGTAGCCCTTCGTCACGCCCTGCACCATGTTCGCGACCAGCGCACGCATCGTGCCCGACAGCGCATTCGCGGCGTGCGACTCGTTGGCCACCTTGAACTGCAACCGGTTCTCGACTTTCTCGAGCGTGACCTGTTCGGACAAAGACTGCTTCAACGTGCCGAGCGGGCCCTTCACCGAAATCTCCGTCGGCGAGAACTGCACTTCCACGTTGGCCGGCACTTCGACCGGAAAATTACCTATTCTGGACATCGCTATTCCTCGTTCGCCGCGTCAACTATGCAACGATGCACAAAACCTCGCCGCCGATGCCGAGGCCGCGCGCTTTGCGGTCCGTCATCACACCCTTCGAGGTCGATACGATCGCCACGCCGAGACCATTCATCACTTTCGGAATGGCATCGCACGGCTTGTAAATGCGCAGCCCGGGACGGCTGACGCGCTCAAGTTTTTCAATGACCGGGCGGCCCGCGTAATACTTCAAGCCCACTTCGAGGGTCGGCTTGCCGTCCTGCGGACGCACCGCGAAATCGTCGATATAGCCTTCGTCCTTCAGGACTTTGGCGATCGCGGCTTTCACCTTGCTCGCCGGCATCGCGACTGAAACTTTTTCCGACATCTGCGCATTGCGTATGCGCGTCAACATGTCGGCGATCGGATCACTCATGCTCATGGTTTTGGTCTCTCCAGCTTCCTGCTACCAGCTCGCCTTGATTACACCGGGAATCTCGCCGCGCATCGCGATATCGCGCAATTTGCTGCGGCCGAGGCCGAACTTGCTGTAAACGCCGCGCGGCCGGCCGGTCAGCGCGCACCGGTTGCGCAACCGCACCGGGCTCGAGTCGCGCGGCAGCTTCTGCAGCTTGAGGCGCGCTTCGTAGCGGTCTTCCGGCGACAACTTCTGGTCGTTGATGAGCGCCGTCAATTGCGCGCGCTTGGCGGCGAATTTCTTCACCATCTTGCGGCGGTTCTGGTCGCGAAGCTTCAACACGAGTTTGGACATGGGCTAGTTCCTGAACGGAAATTTGAATGCCGCCAGCAGCGCGCGCCCTTCGGCGTCGGTCTTGGCGGTGGTGGTGATCGTGATGTTCATGCCGCGCAGCGCATCGATCTTGTCGTATTCGATTTCGGGGAAAATGATCTGTTCCTTGATGCCGAAATTGAAATTGCCGCGGCCGTCGAACGATTTGCCGGGGATGCCGCGAAAGTCGCGGATGCGCGGGATCGCGATGGTCACCAGACGGTCGAGGAATTCATACATGCGGGTGCCGCGCAGCGTGACCTTGCAGCCGATCGGGTAGTTGTCGCGGATCTTGAAGGTCGCGATCGACTTGCGCGACTTGGTTACGAGCGGCTTCTGGCCCGCGATCTTGGCCATGTCGCCGACCGCGTTGTCCATGATCTTCTTGTCGTTCACCGCTTCGCCCACGCCCATGTTGAGCGTGATTTTTTCGATGCGCGGAACCTGCATTACCGACTTGTAGCCGAACTGGGTGACCAGTTTCTTGACCACGTCCTGCTGGTAATGCGTCTGCAGGCGGCTCGCTGCCGCTGCGCCCTTGTCTTTGCCGGCGGTCTTGGCCTGGGTGCTCATGCGTCTATCACTTCGCCATTGGATTTAAATATGCGCACGCGCCGGCCGTCGTCGAGGGTTTTCACGCCGACGCGGTCGGCCTTCTTGCTGGTCGGATTGAAAATCGCAACGTTCGACACGTGCAGCGGCATTTCCTTGTCGACGATGCCGCCGGTGGTGTTTTTCATCGGGTTCGGGCGCTGGTGTTTCTTCACGCGATTGGCGCCCTCGACGAGTATGTGCTCGAGGTCGACCACGCGCAGCACCGTGCCGCGCTTGCCCTTGTCCTTGCCGGTGATGACGATCACGTCATCGCCTTTTTTGATCTTGCGCATGCTTGGTCTACCTATGGTTCTTACAGAACTTCCGGCGCGAGCGAAACGATCTTCATGAAACGCTCGGTCCTCAATTCGCGGGTCACCGGTCCGAAAATACGCGTGCCGATCGGTTCCAGCTTGGCCGTCAGCAGCACGGCGGCATTGCTGTCGAACTTGATCGACGAACCGTCGGCGCGGCGGATGCCTTTGGCGGTACGCACGACGACGGCGTTGTAAATCTCGCCCTTTTTGACGCGGCCGCGGGGCGCTGCGTCCTTGATGCTGACTTTGATGACGTCGCCGATGCCCGCATAGCGGCGCTTCGAGCCGCCGAGCACCTTGATGCACATGACTGCGCGCGCACCGGTGTTGTCAGCAACGTCCAGAATGGACTGCATCTGTATCATTTTTTGCTCTCGCTTTGTGCTGCTGTCTCTTCCAACTTGAACCGCCCTAAAACCTGCCTGCGGTCAGTCTTGGAACCCGTCCGGGTTAGATCTTCCGCGCCCGGAAATCCAGGGACGCGGCGTAACAGAACGCGCGATTCTACAGAGAATCCCGCGCTATTTCAACCAATTTCGCCAACTAAATCTCGCGCGCCTTCTCGATCAGCTTGGCCACCCGCCACGCCTTGGTCTTGGCGATGGGACGGCATTCCTCGATCAGTACCGTGTCGCCCGCCTTGAATTCGTTTTTCTCGTCGTGCGCATGGTATTTCTTCGAGCGCGTGACGATTTTGCCGTAAAGCGGGTGCTTGACGCGGCGCTCGACCAGCACGGTCACCGTCTTGTTCATCTTGTCGCTGACGATGCGGCCGGTCAGCGTACGCTTGTTCGCTGTGGTTTCAGTCATGACTGGCGTGCCTTTTCGTTGATGATCGTGCGCACGCGCGCTATGTCGCGGCGCACTTTCCCGATCTGGCTGTTGTTGGTGAGCTGCTGGGTCGCAACCTGCATGCGCAGGCTGAATTGCGCCTTCAGCAGTTCATTCAACTCCTGGCGCAGCTCGTCGGTGTTTTTGACGCGTAATTCACTGGCTTTCATGGCTTAGCCTCCAACCATACGATGCACGAACGTGGTCAAGAGCGGCAGCTTGGCCGACGCCAGGCGGAACGCCTCGCGCGCGGATGCTTCGTCGACCCCGTCCATTTCATAAAGCACTTTGCCCGGCACGATTTCGGCGACCCAGTACTCCGGATTGCCCTTGCCGTTGCCCATGCGGACCTCGGCGGGTTTGCGCGAGATCGGCTTGTCCGGGAATATGCGGATCCAGATGCGGCCGCCGCGCTTGATGTGGCGCGTCATTGCGCGCCGCGCCGCTTCGATCTGGCGCGCCGTCAGACGGCCGCGCGTCAAAGCTTTCAGGCCGTATTCGCCGAAGCTCACCTTGGCGCCGCGGGTCGCAACACCTTTGTTGCGGCCCTTTTGTTCCTTGCGGTATTTCCTTCTAGCTGGCTGCAGCATGCTTTACTCCTGTCCGTCTTTTCTTGGGCGCGGGCTTCGCCGCGGGCTTGTCCGCGGGTTTGTCGGTGACCACCGACTCCGGCGTCGCCGCCGGCGCCGCCAGCGCCTGCTCGTGTTTGGTCAGAGTTTCGCCTTTGAACACCCACACTTTGACGCCGATGATGCCGTAGGTGGTCTTGGCTTCCGAGAATCCATAATCAATGTCGGCGCGCAAAGTATGCAGCGGCACACGCCCTTCGCGGTACCACTCGGTGCGCGCGATTTCGATACCGTTCAGGCGCCCGGCGCTCATGATCTTGATGCCCTGCGCGCCCAGCCGCATGGCGTTCGTGATGGCCCGCTTCATCGCGCGACGGAACATGATGCGCTTTTGCAGCTGTTGCGTGATCGAGTCCGAAATCAGCTGCGCGTCGAGTTCCGGCTTGCGGATTTCTTCGATGTTGATGTGCACGGGCACGTGCAACAGTTTCTGCAACTGCGCCTTCAACGACTCGATGTCCTCGCCCTTCTTGCCGATGACGACACCGGGACGCGCGCTGAAAATCGTGATCTTGGCGTTCTTGGCCGGGCGCTCGATGATGATCTTGCCGACCGCCGCATGCGCGAGCTTCTGCTTCAGGAAGTCCCGCACCTTGATGTCTTCCTGCAGCATGCCGGGAAAATTCTTGCTGTTCGCGTACCACTTGGAGGACCAGTTGCGCAGCACCGAAAGACGGAATCCGACCGGATGTATTTTTTGTCCCATGCTATTTCCTCCCGTCGCCGACGGTCAGGTGAATGTGGCAGCTGTGCTTCAACACGCGCACGCCGCGACCCTTGGCGCGCGCCGCAAAACGCTTCAGCACGGGCCCCTTCTCGACGTAAATGCGCGTGACTTTCAATTCGTCGATATCCGCGCCGTCGTTGTGCTCGGCGTTGGCAATCGCCGACTCGAGCACCTTGCGGATGATGACCGCGCCTTTTTTCGGGCTGAACGTCAGCAGGTTGAGCGCCTTTTCCACTTGCAGGCCGCGAATCTGGTCGGCGACCAGGCGGCCTTTCTGGGGGGACAAGCGCACACCGTTTAATTTTGCCGTGGTTTCCATTAATGCATTCCTCATTTCTTGGCCGGCGAAGCCGCCGCGGGCGCAACGCTCGACTTCTTGTCACCGACCGGCGCGGCAGTACTGCCCGCCTTGGAGTGACCCTTGAAAATCCGCGTGTGCGAAAACTCGCCCAGCTTGTGGCCGACCATGTTTTCCGAGATATAGACCGGGACGTGCTGCTTGCCGTTGTGCACGGCGATCGTCAGGCCCACGAAATCGGGCAGTATCGTGGAACGCCGCGACCAGGTCTTGAGCGGGCGTTTGTCGTTGGATGCGCGCGCGGCTTCGACCTTGGCCATCAGGTGATAGTCGACGAACGGGCCTTTTTTGATTGAACGTGCCATATTTATATACCTCGTTTATCCGGCGCTGACTTTGGCATGCCGGCGGCGCACGATCATGCTGTTGGTGCGCTTGTTTTTGCGTGTGCGATAGCCCTTGGTCAACGTGCCCCACGGGCTTACCGGGTGGCGTCCCGCGGCAGTCTTGCCTTCGCCGCCGCCATGCGGGTGATCGATCGGGTTCATGGCAACACCGCGCACCGTCGGGCGGATGCCGCGCCACCGCACCGCGCCCGCTTTGCCGATGGAACGCAGGCTGTTCTCTTCGTTGCCGACTTCGCCGATGGTCGCGCGGCAATTGACGTGCACTTTGCGAATCTCGCCCGAACGCAGGCGCAGCTGCGCGTATTCGCCTTCACGCGCCAGCAGTTGCACCGCGCCGCCGGCCGCGCGCGCGAGTTGCGCGCCTTTGCCCGGCATCATTTCGATGCAGTGTATCGTGCTGCCGACCGGAATGTTCCTGAGCGGCAACGCGTTGCCCGGCTTGATCGGCGAATCCGAACCGTTCTGCACCTGGGTGCCGACGGCAAGGCCCTTGCACGCGATGATGTAACGGCGCTCGCCGTCCGCGTAGCACAAGAGCGCGATGTGAGCGCTGCGGTTCGGATCGTGCTCGATGCGCTCGACCTTGGCCACGATGCCGTCCTTGTCGCGCTTGAAATCGATTACGCGATAGTGCTGCTTGTGACCACCGCCCATGTGGCGCGTGGTGATCTGGCCGGTATTGTTGCGGCCGGCTGTTTTGCTCTTGCGCTCGATGAGCGCGTCGTGCGGCCGACCCTTGTAGAGATCGGGATTGACGACCTTGACGACCGCACGGCGGCCCGGCGAGGTCGGTTTGACTTTGATCAGCGCCATTATTTGTTCTCCCCTGCCGCGAAGTTGATTTCCTGGCCGGGCTTCAACGACACGTAGGCCTTCTTCCAGTTATTGCGGCGGCCCATGAAGCGGCCGAAGCGTTTTTCCTTGCCTTTGACGTTGGCCACCTGCACCGCCAGGACTTCGATCTTCTTGTCCTTGGTGCCGAACATCAGCTCGACCGCAGCCTTGATTTCCGGCTTGGTCGCGTCCGGCATCACACGAAACAGGTACTGGTTGTTCTTCTCGCCGACGTAGGTGCCCTTCTCCGAAATCACCGGAGCCAGCAGCACTTTCATCAGACGCTCGGTATTTTTGGTGCTCCCGGCGGCGCTCATTTCAGCAGCTCCTCGAATTTAGCCATCGCGGTCTTGGTCAAGAGCACGTGGGCGTGGCGGATCAGGCTTACCGGGTCGGCATGCGTGACCGCGCAAACGTTGACGTTCGGCAGGTTGCGCGCCGACAGCAAAAGGTTTTCGTCCATGCTGTCGGTGACGATCAGCACGTTTTCATACCCCATGCTTTTGACTTTTTGCGCGAGCAGCTTTGTTTTCGGCGCGTCGAGCGTAAAGTTGTCGACGACGGCGATACGCCCTTCGCGCGCCAGCTGCGACAAGATCGAGCACACGCCGGCGCGGTACATTTTCTTGTTCAGCTTGTGCGTGAAATTCTCGTCCGGCCGGTTCGGGAATATGCGGCCGCCTCCGCGCCACAACGGGCTCGACGACATGCCGGCGCGCGCGCGGCCGGTGCCCTTCTGGTTGAACGGCTTCTTGGTCGTATGGCTGACTTCGCCGCGGTCTTTCTGCGCGCGCGTGCCCTGGCGTCCGTTCGCGAGGTACGCAGTCACGACCTGGTGGATCAGCGCTTCGTTGTAGTCGCGTCCGAACACGGTATCGTCCGCCGCCACGTTGGCGCTCGACTTGCCGCTTTGATCGATCAGTTTGAGTTCCATTATTTACCTGCCTTGGCTGCGGCCTTGGCAACCGGCTTCACAACTGTTCGACTGATTTTCACGGCGGGATAGACCGTGACGTCGCCGTTCCTGGCGCCGGGAATTGCGCCGCGGATCAGCAGCAACTGGCGCTCGGCGTCGATGCGCACGATCACGAGGTTCTGCGTGGTGCGATTGACGTCGCCCAGATGGCCGGTCATTTTCTTGCCGGGAAACACGCGGCCCGGGTCCTGCGCCATCGAGATCGAGCCCGGCTTGTTGTGCGAGACCGAATTGCCGTGCGAGGCGCGGTTGGATTTGAAGTGGTGGCGCTTGATAACGCCGGCGTAACCTTTGCCGATCGTCGTGCCCGCTACGTCGACCTTCTGGCCGACCTTGAACACATCGACGCCGATCGCGCCGCCGACTTTGAGGCTGGCGATCTGCTCGGGAGTGACGCGGAATTCTTTCAGCACGGAACCGGCTTCGACCGCCGCTTTGGCGAAATGGCCCGCCGCAGCCTTGTTGACGCGGCGCGCGCGGCGCTTGCCGTACGCCACCTGCACGGCCGTATAGCCGTCGGCTTCCGGTGTCTTGATCTGGGTCACGCGGTTGTTCGACACGTCGACGACCGTCACCGGGATGGAATCTCCATCGTCGGTGAAGACGCGCGTCATGCCGATCTTGCGACCGACTAGTCCTAAACTCATTTTGCTCACCTTTTCTTTAGCCCCGCCCCGGTTTTAATGCCGCGGATGGGTGCCGACTTCAATTGGCCGGCCGTTCACTTTCAGTATCCGGACACAAAGTCCGGATGCTGTGCCTACAACTTGATTTCGACGTCCACACCCGCCGGCAGATCGAGCTTCATCAGCGCATCGACCGTCTTGTCGGTCGGATCGATGATGTCCATCAACCGCAAATGCGTGCGGATTTCAAACTGATCGCGCGACGTCTTGTTCGCATGCGGCGAACGCAGCACGTCGAAACGTTCTTTGCGCGTGGGCAGAGGCACGGGGCCCTTGACCACGGCGCCGGTGCGCTTCGCGGTATCCACGATCTCAAGCGCCGACTGGTCGATCAAGCGGTAGTCGAACGCCTTAAGGCGGATACGGATTTTCTGACTTTTAACGGCGGCCATTATGTTTACTCGATGACTTTAGCGACGACGCCGGCGCCGACGGTCTTGCCACCTTCGCGA
>CAZEAX010000144.1:0-10400 GCA_964510405.1 uncultured Streptomyces sp.
CCGGATTCGCACCGGAAAGCACCGCGAGCCGGGTATGTAAAAGTCCGGTCGTGCCTTGTCCGAGCACAACCACCGATTCTCCCGCCTTCAAACCGAGCCGCTCCTGCGAGTGGCGCACCGTTGCCAGCGTTTCGATGAGCGTGGCGTCGGCGAGTGGCACTTGAGCGGGCAGGGCATGCACATAGCGCGCCGCCAGATTCACATATTCGCCCATCGAGCCTTCGACTTCGCGTCCGAAGAGTCCGGCGTTGCGGCATAAATGCCCCGCGCCGCGCAGGCACGAATCGCAATGGCCGCACGAAATAATCGGGTTGATTATGACCGGCTGGCCTGCCGCGACGCCGGTGACTTCAGCGCCGACGGTTTCGACGACGCCGGTCGACTCATGGCCCATCACGACCGGGTAACGCACACCCGGGTGTTCGCCGGTGTAAATCGCGAGATCGGTATGACAAACCGCAGTCGCCGCGATACGTACAACGACTTCGCCGGCAGCGGCGACCGGTCGCGGACGGTCGACAATGCCGAAACGCCGCGGTGCATCGAGCACCGCGGTGCGCATACCGGTTGTCATCAGTTCAGGTTAGCGGCCGGGCAGCTTGCCGTAGTCGGAATAGCCGGGCATCGGATCGACGACCGTGATCTGTTCGACCGGGAAGTTCGACACGATTTCGACGCTGTCCTTGTGCACGATCAGCATTTCTTCGATGCGGACACCCCACTGGTGCGGCTTGCCGTGCTGGGTCTCGAGCGCAAACACCATGCCTTCCTTGATTTCGATCGGATGGTCGAGCGACCAGATGCGCGAGATGACCGGCTGGTCGTACTGCGCGAGACCCAGACCGTGGCCCCAGAGGTTGGCGGCGGCCTGGTCTTCCTCTTCGTAACCCCAGGTCTCTTTTGCCGACGGCCATTTCGACGCGATTTCGCGGGTCGTAGTGCCGACTTTGACCGCCTTGATCGAATCGTACAGCCACTTCAACGCCGTTGCGTAGTAGTCCTTCTGTTCCTGGTTCGGCTCGCGACCGACCATGTACGTGCGGTAGTAGCACGACTTATAACCGTTCCACGTGAGCGCGGCGAGGTCCATGAACACCATGTCGCCCGGCTTGATGATGCGGTCGGAAAAGTTTCGCCAGTTGGGCCACGTGTTGAGACCCGAGGAAACTATGACATCCTCGACGTCTTCCATGCCCGGCACGTTGTAGAGGAATTCCATGATGTGTGCGGTCAGCTGGTTCTCGGTCAGGCCGGGTTTCAGGAATTTCATGAATTCCCAGTGCGCCGCGTCGCCGATGGCGCCGACCTGGCGCATGCATTCATGCTCGTCCTGATTTTTGACCGCGCGCGCCTCCATCATCGGCGTCATGCCGTCGACCCATTCGATCTTCGCGTCCTTGAAAATCTGGATCATGTTGATGTCGATGAAGTCGACTCCGAGCTTCATGCCTTCGACGCCGCGTTTTTTCATTTCCTGCTTGATCGCGTTGGTGAATTTCGTGACCTGCTGGGTCGAAGCAGGGCCGGCCGCGCCTTTGATCCATGCGTAGGAATAACGGATGTTTTCCTTGGGGATCCACGGCGAGTGCTTCTGGATGTGCAGGCCGATATCGCCCTGCTCGAACAGCACGGGCGCGTCGTCGCCGCACAGCAGGCAGTAGCGCAGGCCGGGTTTGAGGCGATTCCAGCCGGGGGTAAGGGTGCTCGTGACGTAGCGGACGTTCTCGTCGTACATGAGGAGCATCGCGCCCAAACCGTGCGCCTTCATGCGCTCGCGCGCGCGTTCGAGCCGGTATTTGCGCAGCCGGTCCCAATTGACGCGCTCCTGCCAATCCAATCCCACCATGCCGACGTTTGCCATAATGCTCCTCAGTTTGGACGTTGATCAGTTACTTTATGCAAATTAATCCGGCCGAAAGTTCTGCCGGCGCGTAACGCATTTTTTGTACGATTTTGCAGTGCGCAGAAGTGCCCGGATTGTAGCATTGCAGCCGGCGAATTTCACTTTTGCGGAGCGCACTACTCGATCTTGATATTGTTTTCCTTGACGACGTTCGCCCACTTGCGGGTCTCGGCTTTCACAAACTCGGTATAGGCTGCTGGCGACGCGCTGATGCTCACGGTCATCAGCTGCCTGGCCAGCATTTCCTTGAAGTCCGGTCGCTGCAAAATCTCGACCACCTGCCCGTAGATCCGCTGGATCAGCGGTTTGGGAACGGCGACGGGCGCAAACATACCGTTCCATGCATTTGTGCCTATGCCCGGATAACCTTGCTCGCCCATGGTCGCGACGTTCGGCAGTTCCGGCAAGCGCTGCGGCGCGGTGGTGGCGAGTGCTTTCATGCGTCCGGCGCGGACTTGGGGCAGGCTGGACGCGAGATTGACGAACATGACCTGGACTTCGCCGCCGATAAGGCCGGGCACCATCTGACCGGCGCCCCCCTTGAACGGAACGTGCGTAACGTTGATGCCCGCGGCCTTGGCAAACACGACCATGTCGAGATGAGGATAGGTGCCGATGCCGGCGGAGCCGTAATTGATTCTCGAGTCTGGGCGCTTTGCGAGTTCGATAAACTGCCTGATGTCGTTCGCCGGCAGACCAGGAGTGGCTGCAACGATGTGCGGAATCTCGATGAGATTCGTGATGCCGACAAGATCGCGCGACGGGACGGCGTGCAGCGACTGGGTGAACGTCGTTTCATTGATCGCATTTGTCGAGACGTTGCCCACCAGCAGCGTGTAGCCGTCCGGGACCGCGCGCACCGCGAGTTCGAGTGCGATGTTGCCCGAGGCGCCGGCGCGGTTATCGACGATGAACTGCTGGCCCGTCGCTTCGCTCAATTTGGTCGTTATATGGCGCGCGATGATGTCGGTGGCGCCGCCCGGGGCGTACGGCACCAGAACACGCACCGGCTTGGACGGGTAAGTGTCAGTGGCCTGGCCGCAGGCACCGGCCGCGACGCTCGCGGCAAGCAGAAACCCCAGCATTTTTACTATGGGCAGCTTCCTCAAGATCGCCTCCTTCGGATTATGCCGAGCGCGTTATATCTTCCACGGTAATCGGCAACTTGACGGGCCGCTTCAGACGCGCGGAAAGATCGATGGCTTTCGTGAGCATCAGCCGGTTATGCCCCTCGCGCGCGGTCGCGTGCTGCGTCGTCACGCCGAGAGCCACGCGATTGAGCCAGGAATTGGTTTCCTCGCGCATCGGACCGCGCAACTCGCCGAGCGCCATGTCGCCGACCGGGTAGCTGGTGAGGAAGTCCACGTGCCGCCGCTTGTCTGGCGCGTAACCTTCGCCTTGCACAAGGTTGGTGGCGAGCACGATGTCGCGATGCGTGTCGTCTATCGTCAGCACGCCTTCGGTGCCGACGGCGCCGACCTCCAGACTGTAGACTGCTCCGGGCCATACTTCGGGCAGCGCCCACGAAATGACGCCGTGATAAATCGCGCCGTCATTGAAGGTGATCATGTAACCGGTCCCGTCGATTCCCTGCCACTGCGGACCCAGCGCCTTGTCGACCGAGCGTGCATAGACTTCGACCGGCGTCTTGGCTTCCATCAGCCACATGACGACATCGAGCGCATGCGTGCCGGAAATCACCATCGGTGAAATTTCGGCCGGATTGTCGGAACGTTTGTAATTGTCGATTGCAACCAGCCGGTTCATGAAGGCGCGCGAAGTCACCATCGTTACTTCGCCGAGCGCGCCGGTGGAAACTTTTTCCTTCGCGACCAGCCAACGCCGGCGGAAACGCTGGGTGTAACCGATGACGCAGTCAACGCCCGATTTCTCGATCGCATCCATGACCATTTGCGATTCGGCGAGATCGGTCGCGAGCGGTTTCTCGATCAGCATCGGCACGCCGCGCTCGATTCCCGCCAGCACGGGATCCACATGCAGGTGTTCGTCGGTCGAAATGACGGCGGCCGTGACTTCCGGACGTTTCAGGAGTTCGCGGTAATCTGCGGTCACGAATTCGGCGCCGATTTTTCCGGCCACCAGCTTCGCGCGCGCGGGATCTTTTTCGGCAATACCGATCCACGCCACTTCAGGGTGGCGCGCGGCGAGCTCGCCGCGAATGAGGCCGACGCGACCGGCGCCGACGATTGCGAGCCCGATTTTTTTCGGTTGCTTCCTCACCGTGCACCTCCGGCTGCTGCGACAGGGCGCGATTCAGGCAGCGGCAGATTGACCGGCTCGTTGCGCTCGGCGGAGATGTCAGCAGCTATGTAAACTTCCATCACCTGGCGCGCCTGTTCGGCGGTTACCAGCACTGGACGGTCGCATGCCACGGCTTCGAGAAAATGCACGGTCTCGGCGGACATCGGGCCCGCGTACGTATGCTCGACGAATTCGCCCGGCATGGTCGACATGGGGTGCACGATGCCGGTGTTCATCGTCGTCAGCAGAGTATCGCGATGCGTATCGTCGATGATGAGCGCGCCTTCGGTGCCGACGAATTCGATCCACGTCATCGAAAAATTCGGATACGCGGGGGGCAGGCTCCAGCCGGCGCAAATTACGAACGATACGCCGCTGTCCATGGTAACGGTGATGTACTGCGTGTCGGGCACATCGGCGCCGCTGGCGGCCCGCATTGCGCCATAATTGACCTGCGAGTAGACGCGGACCGGCTTGGCCGGTTCAAGGCACCACAGGATGAAATCGAGATCGTGCGTCGCTTCCATTGCCGCCGGCGACAACTTGGTGCGACCGGTGATTTTTTTGCCGAGGCTGCGGCCGATATGCCGGCTCACCAGCGCGCTGACCGGTTTGCCCAGCGTGCCATCGGTCGCGCATTTTTTGACGTAAGCGAACTTCGGATTGAACCGCTGCGAGTATCCGATCGTAAATTTGAGTGAATTCTTCCGCGCAATGGCAATGAGCTCGTCGGCTTCATGCAATTCGATCGCAATCGGTTTTTCGAGGAACACGTGTTTGCCCGACGTCAGCGCATCGCGCGCCATCGGAAAATGCAGCACCTCGGGCGTTGCGGAGATCATCACCGCATCGATTGCGTCGTTGTGCAGAATTTGTTGATAGTCGGCGGTCGCCGTTTGCGCGCCGGTAGACTTCGCGACTTCAGCGAGGCGCTCCGGCCGCGTTTCAGCAATGTGGAGGCTTTTTACCAGCGGATGCGTGGCGCAGGTCTGGGCGCGGATACCGCCGCACCAGCCGGTGCCGATGATGCCAACGTTGATTTGCTTCAAGGGAATTCCTGTGCGTGGATGCCAACCGGGCGAAGGCGGGCATTGTAGCAATGCGCGCACGCCCCCACAAATTCAAGAACGATTTTATTCAGCACCTGACGTGTCTGGAATCGACGCCCGCCGGCGTGCCGCGACCAGCAGCAACACCGGTATAATCCGCGCTTTGCCCGCACCCAATCTGCGAGCAGCCATCAGGAGACTCGGGAAGTGAAACGCATCGACACCCACAGCCACGTCATTCCCGAAACCATTATCGATGCAATGCGGGCGCAGCCCGATTTGTACAAGACCAGGATTGGCGGCGCGCGCGGCAGTTACACATTTACGCGGGGCAAGGTTACGTTCGACCTGATCACGGAATTTTACGACGCCGACGCGAAAGTCGAATCGATGGACCGCAAGGGGCTCGATATCTCGTACATTTCGCCTGGACCCCAGACCTTTTTCTACGGGCTGGGTGCCGACGATGCGCTCAAAACCGCGCGCCTCGTGAATGACGGGCTGGCTAAAATGGTTGCCGCGCGTCCGGACCGGCTGCGCGGCATGGCCACGCTGCCCATGCAGCATCCCGAGGCTGCAGTCACCGAGTTCGAGCGGGTCGTCAAGGAGCACGGCTTTAAAGCGGTGGAAATGGGCACCGCGATCGGCGACGAGGAGCTTGCCGAGCCGAAATTCCGGCCGGTATTGCGCCGCCTCCAGGAATTGAAGGCAGTCGTATTTGCTCATCCTAACACCCAGGGCGCCGGCGGGCGTCTCGATTGCTGGTACCTCACCAATCTGATCGGCAATCCGCTCGATACGACAATCATGGTCGGCAAGCTCATGTTCAGCGGCGCTCTGGACGAGCTGAAAGATCTCAAAATCCTGCTCGCGCACGGCGGCGGTTTTCTGCCGTACCAGATCGGACGCTTCCAGCATGGCCATGCGGTACGTCGGGATACCGCCGCAATCACCAAGTCGAAGCCGCTCGACATGTTCAGGAATTTCTATTTCGATGCGTTGACGCACAGCCCGCAGGCAACGCGCCACCTGCTCGAAATGGTGGGCTCGGAGCGGGTAGTGTTGGGCACGGATTCGCCGTTCGACATGGGTGAAGAACATCCGTTGCAGCACCTGGAAAAGGTGCCGCGCCTTACGGCGAAAGAAGCCGAAGATGTTTCATATCAGACCGCAGCAAAATTATTCGGGGAGAAAATCTAAAGCATGGGCGCGACGACGAAGCGAAAAGGCGTGACACGCAGTGGTACAACGTCCACGGTCGGCGTCATCGGTCTCGGCATCATGGGCGGCGCGTTCGCGAAGCACCTGCGGGCGGCGCGCTTCAACGTGGTTGGTTACGACGTCGCATCAGTTCGGCGTTCAGCTTTGCGCAAATTGGACGGCATCGCGGTAGCGTCCTCTGCCGAGGTGGCGGCCAATGCACGCATTCTGATCACTTCGTTGCCGTCGCTGTCTGCGTTCGAGGCAGCCCTGTTCGGCAAGCATGGCGTGGCCGCTGGCGCGCGCAAAGGCACTATCGTCATCGAGGCGAGCACGCTGCCATTGGAAGTCAAGGAAAATGCCCGCAAACGCCTCGCCAAGACCGGCGTGATACTGCTCGACTGCCCGATCAGCGGCACCGGCGCGCAGGCCGCGGCGAAAGACATCGTGATCTATGCCAGCGGCGACAAGCGGGCCTGCGTGCAGTGCAAGGCGATCTTCGCGGGTTTCGCCCGCAATGCTTATTATTGCGGCGCCTTCGGCACCGGTTCCAAGCTGAAGTTCATCGCCAACCTGCTGGTGACCATACACAACCTGTCGACGGCCGAGGCCTTCGTGCTCGCCGAGCGCGCGGGCGTCGACACTGGCCTGATGTATCGCGTCATCAAGGACGGCGCCGGCACGTCGCGCATGTTCGAGGTGCGCGGGCCGCTGATGATAAAAGAGAACTATCTGCCACCGACGATGAAAGTCGACGTTTATCAGAAGGACATCGCGATCATCAAGGCGTTCGCGGCGAAACTCGGGTGTCCGACGCCGCTGTTCTCTTTGAGCAAGCGTTTTTACGATATGGCTTATGCCGGCGGTTTCGACAAGCACGACACCGCGGCCGTCCATGCAGTGCTGAGAAAACAAGCGCGCCCGCGGCGCAAACGCGGTTGAGCAGGGGTTAATCCAATCTGACTGAAGGTCCCGCTGTTGAAAACCGTCACCAAGTTTCCGCATAAGTTCACCGTCACCGAGGATTGCTGGATTCCGATGTCCGATGGCATACGTCTGGCCGCCAAGCTATGGCTGCCCGACATTGCTGCCACCAAACGCGTGCCGACGATCATAGAGGTGCTGCCGTATCGCAAGCGCGATATTTATGCGCCGCGCGATGCCATGCATCACGGTTATTTCGCAGGACATGGCTACGCGGCCATGCGCGTCGATATTCGCGGCTCCGGCGATTCTGACGGTTATCAAGGCGTATTCGCGATGCAGCAGGAGCAGGACGATACGCTGGAAGTATTGAAATGGATCGCGCAACAACCCTGGAGCGACGGCCAGGTCGGGATGTTCGGCATATCGTGGGACGGTTTTCAGGCGATCCAGACCGCATATCGCGCGCCGCCGGAACTGAAGGCGATCATTCCGTGCTCGTTTGCCCCCGATCGTTATCGCTATAGCCAGGTTTTTCGCGGCGGCAGCTTGCTGTTGCGCTCGATCCGCTGGTCGAGCCAGATGTTCGGCTACAAATCGCGCGCCCCCGACCCTGCACTCGTCGGTTCGCGCTGGCGCGAGATGTGGCTCGAACGTCTCGAACATGATTTGCCGCAAATCGTGTCCGCGCTGAAGCACCAGAACGACGGAGAATTCTGGCGCAGCCGGGCGATTCATTTCGACCGGATCAAGTGCCCGATGTATGCAGTCAGCGGCTGGGCCGACGGTTCCTACGTTTCTGCAGTCGGTGCGGCGCTGCGCGAACTCAAGGTGCCGCGCAAGGCACTCGTCGGGCCATGGGGGCATCGCTTTGCCTATTTGGGCGTGCCGGGGCCCGCCATCGGTTTTCTGCAGGAGTCGGTGCGCTGGTTCGACCACTGGATGCGCGGCAAAGACACCGGCATCATGCGGGAGCCCACGTTCACCGCGTGGATGCCACAGGCCGTGCCGGCTAAAAATTATTATGCCGAATCGCCGGGCCGCTGGATCGCGGAACCGGTATGGCCGTCGCCGCGCATCAAGCAGCAGCGCTACTGGCTCAATGCGGGCGGACGACTGGTTGAGCGCGCGGGTGAGTCAACCAAGGTTCACTGGCAGTCGCCGCAAACTCTGGGGCTCGACGCCGGAGAACTGATGCCGTGGTTTCAGCACGGACCGAGCCCGGAAATGCCGGGCGATCAACGCGCCGACGACGGAAAATCGATTTGCTTCGATACGGAACCTCTCAAGAAGACGATTGAGATTCTCGGCACGCCGGCGCTCGATCTGACGTTTTCGGTCGACCGGCCCACCGCATTTGTGTGCGTGCGGTTGTGCGATGTCGCTCCCAACGGCGCTTCGACGCGCGTGACCTACGGCATTTTCAATCTGACTCACATCAACGGCGCCGACAAGCCGATTAAACTCGTTCCGGGCAAGCGTTACACGCTGCGTGTACCGCTGATCGATACCGCTTATTCATTCGCCAAAGACCATCGCATTCGAGTCGCCGTATCGACGACTTATTGGCCGCTGATCTGGCCTTCGCCGCAGCCCGTAACGCTGACGCTCGTGACCGGCAGGAGCGCGCTCGAACTTCCGGTGCGCCCGCCGCGCAAAGAGGACAAGACGCCGCCGAAATTCAAACCTGTCGAGGCCGCTGCGCCGTTCGCGAAAACCGCTTTGTCGCACGGTTACCGCAATCGTGTCGTGCATACCGATATGGGTACGGGCGTCACGGTGGTCGAGGTCAATGACGACAGCGGACGCAACCGTTACGACGACATCGACCTCGAAGCGCAGGCGCGTTCGACCGAACGCTACAGCGTTTGCGAAGACGATCCGCTCGCGGCGACTGCCGAAGTGACATGGTCCTGGGTGTTCCAGCGCAAGGACTGGAAAATACGCACGGAAAGTCGCACGCATATGTCTTGCACCGGGGACGATTTCGTCCTGCGTGCATCGCTCACGGCCTACGAGGACGAGAGCAAGGTTTTCGAGCGCACATTTGAAGAGGTTATTCCGCGCAATGGCAACTGAAATTCGCACTGGCGCACGAATTGCATTCGTACTCCTGGTGATTTCGATCGGCAACGGCGCGTGGTGGGATGCAGCCGCGCAAAACTACCCGTCGAAGCCAATGACATTGGTCGTGCCGTTTCCGCCCGGCGCGGCGACCGACGTGTTCGCGCGCGCCGCGGGCCGCCGCATGGGCGAGATCATGGGTTCGCAAGTCGTCATTCTCAACCGCGACGGCGCCTCCGGCGCAATCGGTACGGACATGGTCGCCAAAGCGGCAGGCGATGGCTATACGTTGTTATGGGGCAGTTCGGGCCCGCTGGCCATCAGTCCGGTATGGACTGAAAAGCTGCCGTACGACCCCGTGCGCGATTTCGCGCCGGTCAGTTTGTTCGCGAAGATTCCTTACTTGTTGATCGTGCATCCGGCGGTGCCGGCCAAAAATGTGAAGGAATTGCTGGCGCTCGCGCGGGCGCATCCGGGCAAGCTCAATTTCGCATCTTCCGGTACCGGCGGCACCGCGCATCTTGCCGGCGAATTGTTCAAGTCGATGACCGGAATCGACATCGTGCATGTGCCGTACCGCGGCACTTCGCTGTTCGTGACCGAGCTCATCGGCGGACAAGTCGATCTCGCCTTCGCCGGCCCGACGAGTGCGCTGCCGCACTTGGCGCCCGGACGCATACGCGCGCTCGC
Organism: uncultured Streptomyces sp.; assembly: GCA_964510405.1. Taxonomy (GTDB): domain Bacteria; phylum Pseudomonadota; class Gammaproteobacteria; order Burkholderiales; family SG8-41; genus PALSA-1004. The sequence continues at coordinate 10,093 of CAZEAX010000144.1, forward strand.
GACCTCCGGCGCGCGCCGCTCGGACATGTTTCCCGACATTCCGACCATGTCCGAAGCAGGCGTTCCCGGCTATGAATTTACGCAGTGGTACGGGCTGCTCGTACCGGCCAAAACATCCCGGGAAATCGTGAATGTTTTAAATACCTCATTGCTGAAAGCCATGGATGATGCGGATGTGAGGAAACGGATTGCAGGCGAAGCCGCCGCGGCTGCCCAGGGCTCGCCGGAAGAATTCGCCGCGTATCTCAAAAGCGAACTGGCAAAAAACGCAAAAATGATCAAAGACGCGAAGCTCAAGCGCGAATAGC
>CAZEAX010000145.1:0-10289 GCA_964510405.1 uncultured Streptomyces sp.
TCAGCATGAAAAACACGTTCTAATCTGTTGCATCAGGCAATATGAAAACGGGCGCTTCGGCGCCCGTTTTTTTTCGTCTTCGATTTCTCTAAATCCAAAGCAACCGCCGATGAACGCCGATCAGAAGTTAGATACGATGCGTTTGATTTCAAGCCGTGGCTTGCCAAAATCGACGGGCAGGCAGACATTTAATCTTGTGGCCTTGAGATAGTTCAGACACTGCGCGCGATGAACGTCATCCAATGCCGCGACTGCCTTGAGTTCCACGATGACACTGCTTTCCACGAACAGGTCTATGGTGTATTGGCCTACTACCTGATCATCATAATAAACCGCGGCATCGTGCTGCTGCCGCACATCCAGCCCCGCTTTCCGCAGTTTCAGAACGAGCGCGTTCTCATACACTTTTTCCAGAAATCCGCAGCCGGGCACATTGCTCACCTGCTGTGCGCAGCCGATAATTTTCCCGGCAATCCCGTCAAGATCCGATCGGCGTACATCGGCGGTTGCATTAGCTTTAGAGGATTTAGAGATTTATTGGCGGTTCCATGAGCTAGCGCGAGGTTTCGCCAACGAGATTGCGGTAAAGACTTTCCAGGTCGCGGGTAAAAGTGCGGGAATCGAATAGCGGCGCGCCGAGTTTCCCGGATTCGAGTTTGGCCCGCAGCGCGTTCTTAAATGCTGGATCGTTCGCTATTTGTTGGGCGAGTCGCTCATAGTCCTGCAGCGAATAGGTTATGAGCTCGGGCAGCCCGCATGCGCTGAGTATGCTGCCGGAAACGCGTGAGGCGAAGGTTTCGCCGCACAATGCGACCAGCGGGCAACCCGCCCATAAAGCGTCGCTCGCAGTGGTGTGCGAACCATAAGGAAAAGTATCGAGTGCCAGGTCGGCGACGCGGTAGCGCGCGAGATGTTCCGAGAGCGGAACTTTGGGCGCAAAGATGAGCCGCGACGGATCGATCTCATGACGTTGCGCGGAGCGCCGCAGGTTTTCTGTCGTCCAGCGGTTCTCCGCGAGCAGCCATAATATGCCGTCCGGCGTGCAGCGCAGCAGGTTCATCCAGCACGCAAAAACTTCGGGTGTAATTTTATAGCCCTGGTTGAACGTGCAGAAGACGAAACCACGTTCCGGCAATCCATACTGTGTGCGGTCAAGCGACGCCGCAATCGGCCGTTTGCGGTCATTGGGCTGGTAGCAATGCGGCATTCTCAACACGCGTTCCGCGTAATTGCTCTCCCCGGCAGGTGGAATGATGAAGGGATCGGCGATTATGAAGTCGATAAACCCCGCGCCCATGGTACCCGGATAGCCCAGCCAGTTCACCTGAATTGCGCATGGGCGGCGGGCAAGAATCGACGGGCGTGCGCCCATGGTGTAGCCCTTGAGGTCGATCAGGATGTCGAGTTCGTTGGCGCGCATCCGGGCGGCGACGACATCATCGGGATCGCGCGCGACGTCGATGAAATGCTCGCAGGCGGCGCGCATGCGGGCGTGCATCGCACTGCCGTCGTCGGGGCCGTAAGAATAGGCAAAGACCTCGAACCGGCTGCGATCGTGCAATTCCAGCACTTCCGCAACAAGGTATGCCACCGCGTTTTCGTAAAAGTCGGACGAAAAATAACCAATGCGCAGACGCTCCCGGTGCGCGCGCGGCGGTGGCCGGCGATCGCGGTCGACATTGATATTTAGCTGTTCCGGCAACCGGCGCGCATAGGCGAGCTGCTGTGCGGCTGTAAGAGGCTCGCACAGCAACGAAAAAGGGCTCACCACTTCGCGGGTGTCAGGCAACGCAACAGCAAGTTGTTGCCAGGCAGCATGCCAATCTTCCCAGTCGCAAAGCCGCCGCAACTGGAATGCGAGCTTGCCCAGGAAATAAATCGCACCCGTCTGGGTGAACCCGGATCGAAGCGTCGCCACCGTGAGATCCAACTCGCCGCGAACCGCGTGGACATCCGCAAGCGTGGTGTACGGTCCGCTTACGGAGGGGTCGATTGCAAGCGCGCGCTTTGCCGTCGCTTCGGCTTCATCGATTTCGCCGAGTTCGAACAGGGCGTCGGCCAGAGCGGCGAGCACAGCCGGTTGCCGGGCGTCTGTACGCAAAAGCTCGCGCAGATATACAACACCTTCTTTAAAGCGTCCGAGCGCGATACATGTGGTTGCGAGCCCCTCCCGCGCCTGCGTCATGCCGGGGGCGATCCGCAGAGCCGCGAGATACTCCGTGCGCGCGTCTTCGATTCGACCCTGCAGCATAAGTGTGTTTGCAAGATTGTTGCGCGCCTGGCCCAGCGACGGAGTGATTTCGATTGCGCGCTGCAGAAGGGCGATGGCTTCGTCGGGCTGCTGTTGCTGTTGTGCGACCAGGCCCAGGTTTACCAGGGCGTCAGCGTGCCGGGGCGACTGTGCGATCACGCGTTCGAACCATTCACGAGCGGACGCGAGTTCATTCTGATTCAGGCAGATTACGCCGAGGTTGAACATGGCTTCGACGTGTTCGGGGTAAAGCCGCAAGACGGCTTCGAAGTGCTGGCGCGCACCTGCAAAATCGCCCACGCGGTCGGCGACCTGACCGAGATTTAGATGAATATCGGGATTGGCGGGATCCAGTTCAAGCGCGCGTTGCAGCGCGCCGAGCGCGGCGTCATGCTGATCCAGGTTGAGCAGCGCAATTCCCAACCGCATGAATACAGAGGCGGGGGCGCCGGGTATCGCTGCGGCGCTCCGCAGCGCGCGTTGAGCCTCGGCGAAATTGCCCAGCATCAGATGCGCAAGCCCGAGATTTTCGAGCGCAATACCGTGGCGGGGCTGGGCCGTGAGCGCCTGTTCCAGCGGCGCGATGGCGTCACGTGCGCGCCCCGCGATGAGCAGGGTTACCGCGAGCAGGACCAACGCATCGGGATTGCGCGGCGCGCGCTGCAACACCTCCTGGCACAGCGCCTGCGCGCCGGCGGCGTCTCCCGCTTGCAGGCGTTCATGCGCCTGACCGAGCTTGCGCTGTAATGCTGCAGACATGAGTCAACGGATGCGATATATGCGACGGCCAATTATGCCGCTTCTCCCATCGCACGTCTCGCGCGACCAGCGAAGAACCTTTAGACAGCGCGGCGGGCTGCTTCTACAATAGCGGCCAGCCGTCCGCAGCGACGCCCGGCCCGGGCATTGCGGGTGGCGAATATTGCGGTCTGCGCGCGCCAATCGACACTTCGCGGGTGTCGCACCGCCGCCCGTTACCATCGAAGTTCAAACGCAACGCGTAACCTTAGCGGCTTATCTCATGGCTGAATTGGACCAGGATCGCCAAAGCGTGCAGGACAGCTTGAAGCAGGTCGTCGAGCTCCTGCGCAAGCATCGGCTCGTCAAGAGCTTGGTGGAACGGCAGGACATGCCGCGCCACGATCTCGTCGAGAGCCTGGTCGACAAACAGAACGTCACCGAGCTTCAGAAGAAACTCGATCAGTTGCACCCCGCGGACGTCGCTTACGTGCTCGAAGCGTTGCCGCTTGAGGAGCGGCTTGCCGTATGGGATCTCGTCAAGGCCGATCGCGACGGCGAGATCCTGCTCGAGGTCTCGGACGCGGTGCGCGAAACGCTGATCGCGCACATGGAGACCAAAGAGCTGGTCGCGGCGACCGAACAGCTCGATACCGACGAAATCGCGGATCTCGCGCCGGACCTGCCGCGCGAAGTCATGCAGGACGTGTTTCGCTCGCTGTCGCTCGAGGAACGCGACCAGCTGCGGTCGGCGATGTCGTATCCGGAGGATACCGTCGGCGGCCTGATGGATTTCGACATGATCACCGTGCGTGACGACATCACGGTCGAGGTCGTGCTCCGTTACCTGCGCCGGCTCGATGAGATGCCAGATCATACCGACCAGTTGTTCGTGGTGGACAGGCAGGAATATCTGCGCGGGCTTTTGTCGGTGAGCCGGTTATTGGTGACTGACCTCGATGCTCCCGTAACGGCCATCATGGACGCCGCGACAGTCAAACTGGCGCCGGACGAAAATGCCCAGGATGCGGCGCTCGCGTTCGAGCGCTATGACCTTGTCTCGGCGCCAGTGGTCGACAGCGACGGCAAATTGATCGGCCGCGTCACGGTCAATTCGGTGGTTGACTTCATCCGCGAGGAAACGGACAGCGAAAAATTGTCCGCCGGCGGCTTGCGCGAGGAAGAGGATTTGTTCGCCTCCGTCTGGAGCAGCGTGAAAAACCGCTGGACATGGCTCGCGGTCAATCTCGTTACTGCCTTTATCGCTTCGCGCGTGATCGGCATATTTGAAGGCTCGATCGAGAAAATCGTCGCGCTCGCAGCGTTGATGCCGATCGTGGCGGGTATTGGCGGCAACTCGGGCAACCAGACGATCACCATGATTGTGCGCGCCCTGGCGCTCGGCCAGATCAGCGTTGCCAACGCGCGCAAGTTATTTGCCAAGGAAATCGGCGTCAGTTTCATCAACGGGTTGATCTGGGGCAGCGTGGTCGGCTTGTTTGCCTACTTCATTTACCACAAATGGCAACTGGGACTCGTGATGACCGGCGCGATGGTGCTCAATCTGCTGCTTGCCGCGATCATGGGGGTTGCCGTTCCGTTGTCGATGCAAAAGCTCGGCCGCGATCCCGCAGTCGGCTCGAGCGTCATGATCACCGCGATAACAGACAGCGGAGGCTTTTTCATTTTCCTGGGACTTGCGACGCTGTTTCTCGTACCGTAGTGCATGGCGTCAAGCGTGCACCACCGGCGGTTGCTGCCGGCGGGAATAAACCGGGCCCAGGACTGTTTGCGAAGATGCAGGTGCTTGCCTGCTTCCAGCAAGGATAACGCGATGATCCATTTCAAGCCGATAATGGCCGGATGTACTCTGATGCTCGCATTGGCAGCATGCGCCGACATGAGTTACGGGCCGGTTAAGTATGCGAACGGACTGATGACCGGCGCGAACGGCATGACGCTGTACACGTTTGACAAGGACGCGACGGGATCCGGCAAGAGCGTGTGCAACGGTCCGTGCGCGAAGAATTGGCCGCCGCTGGCGGCGACCGCCGACAGCACAAGCGGGGGCGACTGGACCGTGATTACGCGCGATGACGGGTCCAGGCAATGGGCATACAGCGGCAGGCCGCTTTACTTCTGGTCCAAGGACGAGAAGCCCGGCGACATCACAGGCGACGGTTTCAACAACGCGTGGCACGCGGTCAGGCCGGAACCGCGCCCGCTTACGGGCAATATGAGCCTGTAGTGGACGGCCGCGACCGCGATTTCGTCCAGCACATTCCCCGGTTGCGGCGCTACGCGCGCGCGCTGACCGGGGAGCGCGGTCGCGCGGACGATCTGGTACAGGACACTCTCGAGCGTGCCCTGGTTAAATTCCACCTGTGGCAACCGGGCAGCGATTTGCGCGCATGGATGTTTACGATCATGCACAACGTGTATATCAACCAGGTGCGCGCCAATGCGTCAGCCATGACCACTACGCTCGACGATGAGTCCGTGCTGCCGGCGATGCGCGCGACTCAAAACGACCGGCTGGAAGTGCGTGATTTGCAGATCGCACTGTCGCGCGTGCCGGAAGAGCAGCGTGAAGTATTGCTGCTGGTCGGACTCGAGCAGATGACTTACGAAGAAGCCGCGGGCGTGCTGGGCATTCCGATAGGCACCGTGATGTCGCGGTTGTCGCGCGCGCGCGACCGGCTGCGCACGCTGTTGGCAGGCGGCGGTACGCATTCCGCATTGAAGGTGGTGAAATGAGTGAACTCGCGGTAACCGAAGCCGAATTGCACGCCTATGTTGACGGCCTTTTGCCGGAAGCACGCCGTGTCGAGGTCGAGGCGTATCTGGCGGCGCACGCCGAGGATGCGCAGCGAGTGCGCGCATGGCGCGAGCAGAATCACGCAATGCGCGACTTGTTCGATCCAGTGCTGGCCGAATCGCTGCCTGCACGCGTTCTTAGACCCCGGTTGGCGCATCGCATCCGGCCTTTGTTGCGTTATGCGGCGGCGGCCGGATTGCTGATGTTCGGCGGCACGGCAGGCTGGTATTTGCATGATTACAGCGTGGCGAAATCGGTCGATACCGTTGCTTTTGCGCATCGCGCGGCAATTGCTCATATCGTGTACAGCCCCCAGGTCCGTCATCCGGTCGAGGTCGGCGCCGACCAGGAAGCGCATTTGGTGGCGTGGTTGTCCAAGTGCCTTGGCGAGACTCTGAAGGTTCCGCAACTCGGCTCGCTCGGCTACCAGTTGGTGGGCGGGCGCCTGTTGCCGGGCGACCAGGGCCCGGTCGCGCACTTCATGTTTCAAGACGGCAGCGGCCAGCGCCTTACTCTTTATGTGCGCAACGGCGGGGGCGGGAAGGAAACGGCGTTCCGCTACGCGCAGGAGCGGGGGGTCAGCGTGTTTTACTGGATTGACGGCAGATTTGGCTATGCATTATCGGGTGAAGTCGACAAGTCCGAGCTGCTGCGCGTCGCCAAGGTCGTTTACCAGCAGTTGAATCCCTAAACCCGCGTCCGCCAGCCGGCTACCATCCCGCAAATTCGCTGTTGCCGCCGATTATCCGGATTATGGGTGACGGATCGGCAGTTTTCCCCCGCCCGGGCAGATTGCATTTTCACGCCGACGGTCGCGCGTAAATAGATCTGATTCGATATGAAGGCGGTGTTGATGGCGAGCGCGGATCGAGCCGTTGCGGATTGATGTGCGCATAAGCACCGAAAAAATTTTCGGTGGCGAATATCGCGCCAAAACGATTTTTCGGTAACGCGTGAAAAAAATATCCGTGTCGAGCAGCACGTTCTCGCTAATCGCAACGTTGGACGCCGTCACGTTGCGCAAAGCGCGACCGCAAAATCACGCGCGGCGCAGAGTAAATTTTTTGCGTGCAAAAAGCGCGATATGGCGGGCCGACGATCGTGCCGAGCCTATCGAAAAATACAATTAATAATCAGTCACTTGAAAACGAGTTTCAAGATACTGAGGGAACGCTGGAGTGATGGGGGGTGACGCTGGCGTTTATGCGGGGAGGTGTTGCTGTCGTCGACTGCGCTGGCTGCAGTCGTGTACTGCGATGAGGCAAATAACGGGAGCCGGGGAGCCCAGCTCCCGCTCAAGCAACTACCGTTATTTCTTCTTAGCTGCTTTTTTCTTTTTTGCTTTTTTCTTCGCTGCCATGGTTCATCTCCTTACGAGTGGTTTAATTGCCTACAAGTGCATGCAACATTTATTTCTGCACTCCCAAATCATCGCGCACGATGCTGCTTGTGATTCGCGTCTTGTTTCCAAAACACGATTACGATGCTTGGTGCGCCAATTCTAAGCTAACTACAAAAAAAAATGCAACATTTTTGTAAAAAAATTTCAAAGAGTGTGGTAGGTATGTTGCATGTATGCCGTCGGAATTATTGCGGCATCAGTGAACAGCGTCACGATTTTTTATCGTACGCGCGTGCTTCAATCATCGTTTGATGTGCAAAGAAGGCGATGAAGCGATGAAATTTCGACAGTTTTGATCGTTGATTACGGCAACAAACGTTCCGGCGCGAATAATTGCGCGACATTTTCGCGTTCGCGGATCAAATGCATGTCGGTTCCGCTGATCATCACTTCCGCCGCGCGCGGTCGCGTGTTGTAGTTGGAACTCATCGTCATCCCGTAAGCGCCCGCCGACATGATGGCGACGAGATCGCCTTCCGCCAGGCTCAATTCGCGGTCATGGCCGAGAAAATCACCGCTCTCACAGACCGGTCCGACGATTTCATAACGGCGCGCAGGTGCCCGCCGTGGAAACACCGGCTGGATGTCGTGCCACGCATCGTATAGCGCCGGTCGTATCAGGTCGTTCATCGCGGCGTCGACAACCGCAAAATTGCGGTCCGCGCCGTGCTTCAGGTACTCGACCCGCGCGAGCAGTATTCCGGTGTTGCCCACCAGCGAGCGGCCGGGTTCAAACATAATTTTCTGTTTGCGGTCGCCGAGCCAAGTCGTCAGCGCATGAATGTAATCGGCCACCGGCGGCGGCGTTTCGTCCCGGTAGCGGATGCCCAGACCGCCGCCTACATCAATATGGTCGATCGCGATGCCCGCCGCCGCGAGGCGGTCCACCAGATCGAGCAATTTTTGCAGTGCAGCGATAAAAGGCGGGATCTCGGTGAGTTGCGAACCAATATGGCAATCGATCCCGACCACGCGCAGATGTTTCATCGCCGCGGCATCCCGGTACAGCGACAGCGCCGCCGCAAAAGGTATGCCGAACTTGCTTTCTTTGAGCCCGGTCGCGATGTATGGATGCGTTTTGGCGTCGACGTCCGGATTGACGCGCAGGCTAACCGGCGCGATTTTGCCTGCCTCGCCGGCAATCCGGTCTAGGCGCGCCAATTCGTTTTCGGACTCGACGTTAAAGCACAGAATTCCAGCCGTCAGCGCGGCGCGCATCTCGTCGGCGGTCTTGCCGACTCCGGAGAACACGGTTTTGCGCGGATCGCCGCCGGCGGCGAGTACCCGGGCGAGTTCGCCCCCCGACACGATGTCAAATCCGCTGCCGAGTCGCGCGAGCACATTGAGCAACGCTATATTGGAGTTGGCCTTCACCGCGTAGCAAATCAGATGTTCGCGGTGCACCAGTGCTTCATCGTAGGCGCGATACGCGGATTCCAGTGCCGCGCGCGAATAAACGAAGCAGGGCGTGCCAAACGTTGCGGCGACGCGTTCAAGCGGCACTCCTTCGGCGTGTAAAGCCTGATTCCGGTATGCGAAGTAGCTCACTTCGAGCCCGGCGTATTTTTGTCTTCGGTCGGAGTATCCGGAACTGCCGCGGCGGCCGGCGGCGCAGCGGCGGGCTTTGGCTGGGGCAGGAAAAGAGGCCCTTTCAGGCCGCAGGCCGCGAGCGTAGACGCGAGTATCAGCAACAAAAAGGTTTTACGCATGATTTTCTGGCGCGTTATGCGCTCAAGAATCTTATCACAGTGACTGCGGCGCGCGATTTACGCGAGCAGGTAACGGTAAGCATCGCAGCGCAACGCTTGCCGCCGCTCTTTATAGTCGGGCAATACGCCGGCGACCCATGTCCAGAAACGCGGTGAATGATTGGGTTCGCGCAGGTGCGCGAGCTCGTGCACGACCACGTAATCGATAAGCGAAGGCGGCGCCTGGATCAACCGCCAGTTGAGATGCACGCGTCCATCGGGATGACAGGTGCCCCAGCGCGTCCTGGCGTTCGAAAGCCGGATGCTTTGCACGCGCACGTCGAGCACGCCTGCAAAATGCGCGGCGCGCTGCTCGAACCAGCCTTGCGCGGTATCGCGCAGCCACGCGGTCACGAGTTCCTCCAGCGCAGCAGGATCGTCGGCGTTGGTAGCCACGCGGAGGCGGCTGCCGTCCCGCGTCGTTACCGGTATTGCGTTATCCAACGTCAGCGTCAGCGTTTCGCCCAAGGCCATCACGGCCGCACCTGCTTGCCATGTGAAGGGCGGCGGCCGGCGTGCGTGCCACTCCTCGAGCTTGCGTGCAATCCAGCGCGCGTGTGTAAGCAACACCGCATCGATACGCGACTGCGAGGCGCGCCACGGCGCGCCGACGCGCAAGCCGGCCTCATCGATCGTCAACGAAATGCTGCGCCGCCGCCGGCTGCGCTTGAGTGTGTATTCGATGGCCACGCCATCGATGGTGAACCGTTCGCGACTGGCGGATTGTGCGGGCGGGTTGCCGAGCACCCAATCCAGCAGCGACGGCTTACGCCCGGCCATGTTCCAGACGGCCCATTTCAACTTCGATCCAGGTTTCGACTTCGCGGGTGACCTCATCGGCTTTTCTGCCCCGGGTGTCGATCGCCTTGCCGATACTGACGGTGATGGTGCCGGGATACTTGCGGAACGCGTGACGCCGCCAGCAGTTGCCCGCGTTGTGCGCAACCGGCAGCACCGGCGCGCCCGCGTGGACCGCGATCGCGGCGCCGCCGGTCTGATAAGCGCCGCGTTTGCCCGGCGCGGTGCGCGTGCCTTCGGGAAAAACGATGATCCAGAAGCCGTGCTGCAGGCGGTCCTTGCCCTGCGACAGCATTTGTTTCAATGCGCGCATGCCCGCCCTGCGGTCGATCGCCACCGGCGAAGTCATCGCGAGCCCCCAGCCGAAAAACGGTATCCACAGCAGTTCGCGCTTGATCACGTAAACCTGGGGCGGAAAAATGACCTGGAACGCGAGGGTTTCCCACGCCGACTGATGCTTGGACAGCACGACGCACGCTTGCGCGGGGATGTTCTCGGCGCCCAGCACCCGGTAACGAATGCCACATATGGTCT
>CAZEAX010000146.1:0-10278 GCA_964510405.1 uncultured Streptomyces sp.
CGCTGTGGTGCTGCGCGAGTTCCACCGGCGAAGAGCCGTATACGATCGCGATGACGGCGATCGAGGCGTTCAATGACATGGCGCCGCCGGTACGCATCCTCGCCACCGACGTCGACACCAACGTGCTGGCGCAGGCGGAAGCCGGCGTCTACACCGAGGAGCGCATTGCGAAACTGCCGCCCGCGCAGGTCAAACGTTTTTTTCTCAAAGGCGGCGGCCGTCACGCCGGCAGCGTCAAGGTCCGGCCGGGACTGCGCGATCTGATCACCTTTCGCCAGTTGAACCTGCTCGACGCCACATGGCCCGTGCGCGGTCCGCTTGATGCGATTTTCTGCCGCAATGTGATGATCTATTTCGACAAGCCGACGCAGTTGCGCATCCTGCAGAAATTCGCGCCGCTGCTCGAGGACGGCCTGCTGTTCGTCGGCCATTCGGAGAGCCTGTTTCACGCGGCGCAACTCTTCCGGTTGCGCGGCAAGACCGTGTACGAGCGTGCCGCAGCCGCCCACGCGGCAGCCGGGAACATGCCGTGATTGCCGAAGCCACGGTCTCGAGCCGCGCGCGCGCGGCGGGCGGCTACTGCAGTTATGAGGAAGTGCTGGCGCCGAACGTCTATTTCGACCGCACTCATAACATGGAGGCGGCGAAGCTGCTGCCGGGCGAGTATTACGCAACCGGTCGCGACATGCTGCTGGTGACCGTGCTCGGATCGTGCGTCGCCGCGTGCATACGCGACCGCCAGCTGGGTATCGGCGGCATGAACCATTTCATGTTGCCGGATGCCGCCGAACAGTTCGACGCGCCCGTCAGCGCCTCCGCGCGTTACGGCAACTACGCGATGGAAATGCTGATCAACCAGCTGGTCAAGCTGGGCGCGCGCCGCGAGTACATGGAAGCCAAGGTGTTCGGCGGCGGCAACGTGCTGTCCGGGTTGACGGTAGCCAACGTCGGCCGGCGCAATGCGGACTTTGTGCTGAAGTACCTGGCGATGGAGCATATCCCCGTGCTCGCCCAGGATCTTATCGATATCTACCCGCGCAAGGTCTACTACTTTCCGAAGTCGGGAAAAGTGCGGGTGAAAAAACTGCTCGACACGCACAACCGCACCATCATCGAGCGCGAACAGGATTACGGCTCGCGGCTGCGCCGGGCGGACATTCAGGGCGAAGTCGAGCTGTTCAGTTGAGATAAATGGAACGGACATGAACAAGATAAAAGTACTCATAGTCGACGATTCGGCGCTGATCCGCAGCGTGCTTGCGGAGATCATCAACAGTCAGCCCGACATGGAGGCGCTCGGCGCCGCGCCCGATCCGCTGGTTGCGCGCGAAATGATCCGCAACCTCAATCCGGACGTGCTGACGCTCGACGTCGAGATGCCGAAAATGGACGGGCTCGATTTTCTCGAGCGGCTGATGCGTCTGCGTCCGATGCCGGTCGTCATGGTATCGACGTTGACCGAAAGCGGATCGGAAATCACGCTGCGCGCGCTGGAACTCGGGGCGGTCGATTTCGTGTCGAAGCCCAAGCTCGATATCGTCAGCGGGATGAAAGATTACACGCAGGAGATCACCGACAAGATCCGCGTTGCCGCCAAAGCGCGCATCCGGCAGCGCCTGCCGCAATCGGTCGCGCCGAAGCTGAATGCCGACGCGGTGCTGCCGGCGCTGGCCAACCGCGTCGCCTCGACGGAGAAGCTGATCATCATTGGCGCTTCGACCGGCGGCACTGAAGCGATCAAGGACGTGCTGGTGCAATTGCCGCCGGACTGCCCGGGCATACTGATCACGCAGCACATGCCCGAGGCGTTCACCAAATCGTTCGCCGCGCGGCTCGACAGCCTCTCCCGGATCAGCGTCAAGGAAGCCGCGCACGGCGAGCGCGTGCTGCCGGGGCACGCGTACGTCGCGCCCGGCCACTCCCACCTGCTTTTGAAAAGAAGCGGCGCCAATTACATCACCGAATTGTCGCAGGCGCCGCCGGTGAACCGGCACCGGCCGGCGGTCGACGTGCTGTTTCGCTCCGCCGCCAATTACGCCGGAAAAAATGCCGTTGGTATAATCCTCACCGGCATGGGCAAGGACGGTGCGGCGGGCATGCTCGAGATGAAGCAGGCAGGCGCCTGGAATATCGCGCAGGACGAAAAAAGCTGCGTCGTTTTCGGCATGCCCAAAGAAGCCATCGCGCACGGCGGGGTGGACGAGATTCTGCCGCTTCATGAAATACCGCGCCGCGTCATGGCGCACCTGGGCACGCTCGGCAGTCGCGCGGTGCGGGTATGACGCCGATGGCACCGTTGCGGGCCTCTAACTGACGGGCCTGCCGCCGCGACAAATTCCGCCTGTCGCGGGGCGGGACTCGGTAAAATGGCACTCCGGGTTTCGCGGGGCTTGCGAACAGCGATCATGGACAGCGTAAGTAAATCGACCATACCTTCGCTGACGCGCGCGCCCGTCCAGACGGGCGCGCCGGACGCGGAACAAGCCTGGCGGGCTCACACGCTGAAAGTGATCCTGTCGACGTTTTCCGGATTGCTGTTCGTGAATCTTGCGGTCGGCGTTCCATTGGTATTCGCCAACAAGCCGGGCGCAGTCGTAGTTATCGCCGTGATGGCGCTGGCCACCGCATGCGCGTGGGGATGCCTGCGGAGCGGCCGCGTTACGGCAGGCGTGCACGTGCTGGTGTGGACGTTATGGACGTTTTCCGCGGTAGTTAGTTTCCTGGCGGTTTATCCCAGCGCCATCTGGCTGACTCCCGCCGTATTCATCGCGGCCGCCTTGCTGGGCCCGGCCTGGGCGATCGCGCTTGGCGTATCGGGAATCGCGCTAACTGCGGTCGCGATTCACGCCGTTGACTTCGGCTGGCAATTGCACCCGATCTTCCCGGCCCCGCCGATATCCCAGCTGTTCCAGTTCGCAGGTCTGCTGGTCCTGACCGTGGTACCGTTTTATCTCGTGGTGCGGCGTATGACGGCGGCATTGCACCGCGCCGGCGAAGAGCTTTCCGAACGCTCGAACGCGCAACAGGAATTGCGGCACAGCGAAAACCGGCTGACGCTCGCGCTCGAGGCGGCACGCACCGGCATCTGGGAATGGCATATCGCAAGCGGCAGGCTGACGGTGACGCCGCAGGCCGAAGCCGTGGTCGGACTGAACGCGGGCGAATTCGGCGGCACCTATGAAGACTTCCTGCGCCTGATTCACCCCGACGATGTCGATCGCGTGGCCGAATTCAATCTGGGCGTGCTCGAAGGCCGCATGCGCGGGCGCGCGATCGAGCACCGTATCGTCATCCGCGCGGATTCGATCCGCTGGATCGAAGGGCGCGGCACCTTGCAGCGCGACGCGGAAGGCCGGCCCGAAAGCGTGATCGGCACGGTGGTCGACGTCACGCCGCGCAAACTCGCGGAACAGGCGCTGCGCGAAAGCGAAGATCTCTATCGCTCCATGATAGGCACGATGGCCGAAGGCGTAATGTTGCGCGACATGGAGGGGCAACTGCTGCTATGCAACCCGGCAGCGGAACGCATTATCGGCTTGACGGCGCAGGAAATGGGACGCTGGAGTTTTCCGCTCGACGGCTGGCGCACGATACACGAGGACGGCACGCCGTTTCCGCTCGACGACCATCCGGTGATGACCACTCTGCGGACCGGCCGGCCCTTCGCGGGCGTGGTGATGGGCATCGAGCGCGGAGACGACCCGGTAACGTGGATATCGGTCAACTCGGTGGCGCTGCAGCGTGAAGGCGAGCAACGGCCGTACGCGGTATTGACCACACTGTTCGACATTACGCAGCGCAAAAACGCCGAGCGTGCGCTGGTCGACAGCGAGCGGCGCTATCGCACCATTCTGGACACGCTGACCGAAGGCGTGATCATGCGCGGTCCGCAGCGCGAAGTGCTGATCGCCAATCCGGCAGCGGAGCGCATACTCGGGGTGCGACCCGAGCGTCTTCATTATGAGGAACTGCGCGAGCGCGGCTGGCGCACGTGTCGCGAAGACGGCTCGCCGTTTCCGGAAAGCGAATTTCCGTTTGAAGTCGCGCTGCGCACCGGTCGGTCGCAATTCGATGTCATCATGGGGATCAGGCGACCGGACCGGTCGCTGACGTGGGTGTCGATCAACGCACAGCCGGTGTTCGAGCCGGGCGCAACGAAGCCGTACGCAGTGGTGGTGTCGCACGCAGATATCACAGCCCGCAAGCTCTCGGAGGAGGCGCTGCGCGCATCGGAGGAAAGGTTTTCCAAGGCATTTCGCGCGACGCCCGCATTCGTCACCATCAGCAAGCTGGACGACGGCCGCTATATCGATGTCAACGAGGAATTCGAACGCGCCACCGGCCACCATCGCGACGATGTAATCGGACGCACCTCGCTGGACATCAATCTATGGGTCGATCCGGCGGAGCGCCGCCACATGGTAGAAATCCTGGAACGCGAGAAGCGCGTAAATCGTCTGGAAATCAACCTGCGCCGGAAATCGGGCGAGATGATGTATTGCGAGCTATCGGCCGAAGTTCTCGAATTCGAAGGCGTGCCGTGCATGCTCGCGGTCACCAACGACGTCACCGAACGCAGGCGCTCGCAACAAATGCTGGAAAGCGAGCGCATGCTGTTGCGGACGCTGGTCGACAACCTGCCGGATGACATCTTCGTCATCGATACCGCGGGCCGCTATACGATGGTCAACGCCGCGTGGCTCGCACAAGTGAGTTTTTCCACCAGCGACGATGTGCTGGGAAAGACCGTGTTCGATTTCTTCGACGCCGAACTGGCGGCCCGATTCGACACCGAGAACCGGCGTGTTATCGAATCCGGCATCGGTCTCTACAATCAGAGCAGGCCGATCGAGAAATCCAGCGGGGGCAAGCGCTGGATTCTGACCAGCAAGATCCCGATGCGCGACGCGGACGGCCGCATCACCGGAATCGTCGGCATCAACCGCGATGTGACCGAACTCAACAACGCTCTCGACAACCTGCAACTGGAGCGCAATCTGCTGCGCTCCATTATCGATACCGTGCCGGACGCCATTCTGGTCAAGGACCGCGAGTGCCGCTACGTCATCATGAACAAGGAAAGCCTGCAGTTGCGCGGCGTCACGGCGCATGACGAGATCGTCGGGAAGTCCGCACGCGATTATCTGCCCGAGGCCGCCGCGCGCGAGCACGAAGAGGAAGACCGCCGGGTCATGATCGGCGGCGCGCCGCTTATCAATGTCCGCCGGCAACCGTCCTTGACGGGAACAGGGCGCAGATGGGTGTCGTCATCGAAGGTCCCGCTGAGAGGCGCGGACGGCACGGTCAACGGCATGGTGGAAGTGAACCGCGACATCACCGATTTGCAGAACATCATCGAGCAGGTCCACAGCCTGAATGCCGAGCTCGAAAACCGCGTCCGGCTGCGAACCGAGGAACTGCAGGAAGCCAACAAGGAACTCGAGGCATTCTCGTATTCGGTGTCGCATGATTTGCGCGCACCCTTGCGCAGCATCCTCGGCTTCGGCAATTTCATGCTGCAGGACAATTTCGAGCAACTCGATGCGGAGGGCAAGGCACGGCTGCAACGCATACTGGCGGCGAGCGCCCGCATGGGCGAGTTGATCGACGATCTGCTGAAACTCGCGCGGATTTCGCGGCAATCGATGCTGCCGCGCAAGGTCAACCTGCACACGCTGGCCGCGGAAATCGCCGCCCGTCTCGCGGACGCGAGCCCCGAGCGGCGGGTCGAAGTCGTCATCGCGCCGGACCTGGCGGTCAACGGCGACACCGGCCTGCTGCGGGTCGTGCTGGAGAACCTGCTCGGCAACGCCTGGAAGTTCACCGGCAAACGCGCCGACGCGCGGATCGAACTCGGGGTGGCAAGCGTCGACGGCAAACGCGCCTATTACGTGCGTGACAACGGCGCGGGGTTCGACATGAGTTACGCCGGTAAACTGTTCGCGCCGTTTCAGCGCATGCACACGCAGCAGCAATTCGAGGGCACCGGCATCGGACTCGCGACGGTGAAGCGCATCATCGACCGTCATCAGGGGCGTGTCTGGATCGAGAGCGCCGTCGATCGCGGAACCACCGTATTTTTCACGATAGGCGCGGCCGCGTGAAGCGGCGGATCAACGAACCGCCATGCGCTGTTCAATAAAATCCGGTGTGCGCGCCGGCTGGTTGCTGGCCGCAACGCTGTGTCTGGCATGCGAAGCGCCGACAGCGCCGGCGGCCGATCGTATGCTGCTGCACGCGGTGGGGGACCAGGATTACCCGCCGATTACTTATCTTGACGACCGGGTGCCGCGCGGATTCGACGTCGACGTTTTGAAGGCGCTGGCCGACGAGCTGGGACGCGATCTCCAGCTTGAGTTGCTGCCGTGGGACCAGGCGCAGACGCAGATTCAGGAAGGACGGGCTGACGTTCTGACGGGGATGAGCGTCACCGAGGAACGCAAGAAAGCGTGGGATTTTGCGACGCCGACGCTCACGCATACGTTCAATCTGTTCATCACGGGCAAAGACGTGACGATCCACGGTGTTGCGGATCTGCAGGGCAGACGCGTCGGAATCAAGACGGGCGCGCTGCCGGAGCTTTATCTGAAAACGAATTCCGGCGCGCAACTGGTGGCGATTGCGAGCTACAAGGAAGGGTTCGATCTGCTCAAACAGGGCGGACTCGACGCGGTCGCCGCCGACCAGTGGGTGGGCGGTTACATTCTCAATAAATATCGCATCGACGGCGTTGTGCTCGCGGGCGCGCCGTTTGCTACCCTTGAATCCGGAATTGCGGTGCGCAAGGGAAACGCCGCGCTGTTGACGGTAATTAACACCGGCCTCGAAAAATTGCGGCAGCGGGGCACGATCGAGGTGATCCGCCGGCAATGGGAACCCAAGCAGGTTGTCTACCTGCTGAAAGAAGAGGTCACCTCGATCGTCATGTGGACGGCCGGTGGCTGCAGCTTGCTGCTGTTCGGAGGCATGGCGGCGTGGATCATCATGCTGCGGCGGCAGGCGCGCGCGCGCCGCAAGGTCGAGGCGGAGCTGCGCGAGAGCGAGGCCCGGCTGCGCGCATTGTTTGACCAGGCCGCCGTGGGCATGGCGGTGGTCGACCTCGACGGGGGTTACATCCGGGTAAACCAGAAGCTCGCCGACATCGTCGGCTACACGCCGCAGGAAATGCTGGGCATGAGTTTTAAGGAGATCACCCATCCCGACGATCTGCCGGCGAATTTCGAGATGCGAAAGCGCAGATTGCGGGGATTTGTCGACAGTTATTCCCTGGAAAAGCGCTACGTCAGAAAGGACGGCTCGACCACCTGGGTCAACGTGACTGTGCCCGCCACGCGGGGGGGGGAATCCGAGCCGCAGCAAATGCTCGTCGTGGTCGAGGACATTGCCGAGCGCAAGCGCGCCGAACAGGCGCTGGTGGAAAGCGAGCGACGCTATCGTACACTGATCGATACCATGGCTGAGGGCGTGGTGTTGCGACGCACCGCGGATTCGGCGTTGCTGTTGTGGAACCCCGCCGCGGAACGCGTACGCGGCGGAACCGTGGCGCACGCGATCGACGAAGAGGTCTTGCGGCTGCGGGGCGTCGTTCGCGAGGATGGTTCGCCGATTCCATACGCGGAACATCCGTTTGAAATTACGCGCCGCACCGGACTGCCCAAATATAACGTCGTCATGGGGAGAAAACTGCCCGACGGGCGACTTACCTGGAGCCTGAACAACTCTCAGCCGCTGTTCGAACCGGGGGCCGCAACGCCCTACGCCGTGATGCTTACAACAGTCGACATCACCGAGACCAGGCGATTCGAGGCCGCGCTCGAGCGCATGGTTCGCAACACGGCGCAAACGACGGGTGCGGAGTTCATGCGCACGCTGGTCGCGGAAATGGCCCACGCGCTCGGCGTCAAGTATTGTTTTATTTCGGAGCTCGCGCCCGGCGATCCCGGACGCGCGCGCACGCTCGCTTTTTGCGTTGACGGTGAGATTGCCGAAAATTTCGAATATGAACTGGCAGGCACGCCCTGCGCGGGCATTGCAAACGCGGCGCCGTGCCATTATCCGCGCGGCTTGCGGCAACTTTTTCCGGACGGCCGCGCCCTCGTCGACCTGAATGCCGAAAGCTATCTCGGCACCGCGGTATATGCCTCCGACGGTTCGGTCCTCGGCCTGATGTCGGTAATGGATGACAAGCCCATGGAGCAAGGCACGATGGGCCGCGCGCTGCTCGGCATTTTCGCGGCGCGCGCCGGCAGCGAGCTGGAGCGCATGCGGCTGGACGCGCAAATCCGCGAGCTGAATCTGGATCTCGAAGAGCGCGTGCGCTTGCGCACCGCGCAGCTCGAACTGGCCAACCGCGAACTCGAGACTTTTTCCTATTCGGTGTCGCACGATCTGCGCGCGCCGCTGCGCAGCATCCTGGGTTTCGGCAATTTCATGCTGCAGGACAATTTCGAGCAGCTCGATGCCGAGGGCAAGGCGCGGCTGCAGCGCATCCTGGCGGCGAGCGAGCGCATGGGAAAGTTGATTGACGATCTTTTGAAGCTGGCCAGGATTTCCCGCCACCCGATCACGCCGAACACGGTGCGGCTGCACGCCCTCGCCGCGGAAGTCGCCGCCGCGCTGGCCGAGGCGCATCCGCATCGGCGGGTCGAAGTCGTCATCGCGCCGGACCTGGCGGTCAACGGCGACACCGGCCTGCTGCGGGTCGTGCTGGAGAACCTGCTCGGCAACGCCTGGAAGTTCACCGGCAAACGCGCCGACGCGCGGATCGAACTCGGGGTGGCAAGCGTCGACGGCAAACGCGCCTATTACGTGCGTGACAACGGCGCGGGGTTCGACATGAGTTACGCCGGGAAACTGTTCGCGCCGTTTCAGCGCATGCACACGCAGCAGCAATTCGAGGGCACGGGCGTCGGGCTCGCGACGGTCAAGCGCATCATCGAGCTTCACCAGGGGCGTGTCTGGATCGAAAGCGCCGTCGGACACGGCACCACGGTTTATTTCACTGTCGGTGACCCGGCATGACCGATCATAACGGACTGTCGGACGCGGCGCCGGGACGGTGGCGCGGGATGGCCTTGTTCATCGCGCTCGTGGTGGCGTTTGCGGCGGCGTTCGCGTGGACGTCATGGAAGTCCGTGCGCGAACGCGAATTGACCGCCATGTCCGCGCTGGCGGAACTCGGTAAAAACTCGATCGAAACGTACTTTGCGCAAATCGAAAGTGCGCTTCGCGTGTTGGGCGGGGAGGTGCGCGGGGCGGGCGGCGAAGTCGATCTCAAGCGCGCGGGCATTGCGTTGAAGCGTTTCAAACAGGCTTATCCCGACCTGCAAATCGTCATCGTGACGCGGCCGGATGGCCAGATCGCCGCGTCTTCGGATGCCGCGAGCGGCGTGACACTGCCTACGCTGGCCGGCGAACCGTCGTTTGTCCTCGGGCGCGATGAACTCATGCAAGGTGCCACGCTTAGCATGGGGCGCGCATTTTTGGGTCCCATCAGCAAGCAATGGATCATTCCGCTGCGCTACGGCGTGCGCGATGGCAGTGGCAAGCTGCTTTTTCTGGTCGGCGCGGGGCTGCCGCTGGCAAAGCCGCAGAGCTTGTGGAAAGACGCGCCATTGCCGGCGAATGCGGCGCTTGGTTTGCTGCGCGATGACGGGTTTTTAATCAGCCGCTATCCGGTACCGGCCGAAGTCGAGTTGGCCGACGTGTATGGCACGCAACGCGAAGGCCCCGTGCTGGGCTCGCTCAAAGAGCACGGTTTTCCCGCGAGCGGGACAGTCGACGGGCGCAGCAAGGTGTCCGGCGAAAATACAATGTTTGCTTTTCGCCGCTTGTCCCGCTACCCGTTGACATTTTTTGTCGCCAATCCGGTGGCGAATATCCGCGCCGCGTGGTGGCAACAGGTGCAGATTTCCTGCATGTTGCTGGCGGTGCTGGGCGTGGGCGGAGTGGCGACCTATCGTTGGTCGAACCGGCAGCAGGCGGCATGGGAACGCGAACGCGAGCGGCGCGTGCGGGAACTGGAGTCCGCCAACCGCGAACTGGAGGCGTTTTCGTACTCGGTTTCGCACGATTTGCGGGCGCCGCTGCGCAGCATCATGGGTTTCGGCAATTTCCTGCTTGAGGAGAATTACGCGCAGCTCGATAACGATGGCAGGAGCCGGCTGCAGCGCATACTGGCGGCCGCCCGGCGCATGGGCGGGCTGATCGACGAGCTGCTGAATTTTTCGCGAATCTCACGGGCGGTCATTTCGTGCGGCACGGTGGACGTCAGCGCGC